>DRLW01000200.1 GCA_011375275.1 Bacteroidota bacterium | reverse complement strand
CGCACCCAATATGGCTTTAAAGCCAAAACGATTGATGATAAAGATGAAGTTGGCAACGTCATTGGCAAAAAAACGGTTTACGGTTTTGCCAAATACCTGCGCGATGCCCTGCCCAATGCCACCTATCTGGGATTTACCGGCACGCCCATCGAAAAAACCGATAAAAACACGCCTGCCGTTTTCGGTAATTATATTGATATTTACGATATCGCCATGGCTGTGGAAGACGGCGCAACGGTGCGTATTTTTTATGAAAGCCGTCTGGCTAAAATTCATTTGAGCGAAGAAGGCAAACGTCTGGTTAAGGAACTGGACGAAGAACTTAAAAAAGATGATCTCAGCGAAACGCAAAAAGCCAAAGCCAAATGGACGCAGTTGGAAGCGCTGGTCGGCAGTAAAGACCGCGTTAAGCGTGTGGCTAAAGATATCGTTTCCCACTTTGAAGCGCGGCAGGAAGTTTTTGAAGGAAAAGGAATGATCGTCGCCATGTCGCGCCGCATCGCTGTTGAATTGTATGATGAAATCATCAAACTGCGTCCGCACTGGCACAGCGACGACCTGAGCAAAGGCGCCATCAAAGTTGTGATGACGGCGGCGTCTTCCGACGGCCCGGAACTGGCCAAACACCACACCACCAAAGAACAGCGCCGCGCCCTGGCCGACCGTATGAAAGACCCGCAGGACGAAATGAAACTGGTGATTGTGCGGGATATGTGGCTGACCGGTTTTGACGTGCCCTGCCTGCACACGCTCTATATCGATAAACCCATGCAGGGGCACAACCTGATGCAGGCCATTGCCCGCGTCAATCGCGTTTACAAAGACAAACCCGGCGGTTTGATTGTGGATTATCTGGGCATCGCTTCCGATTTAAAAAAGGCCTTGTCTTTTTATTCCGAAAGCGGCGGCAAGGGCGATCCAACCGTAACACAGGAAAAAGCCGTTCAACTCATGCTGGAAAAACTGGAAGTGGTTTCAAACATGTTCTTTGGCTTTAATTATGAAGATTATTTCACGGCGGACACATCGCAAAAACTTTCCATTATTCTATCCGCCGAAGAACACATTCTCGGTCTGGAAAACGGCAAGAAACGCTATGTGGATGAAGTGACCGCTTTATCAAAAGCTTTTGCCATTGCCATTCCGCACGAACAGGCTATGGATGTAAAAGATGAAGTGGCCTTTTTTCAGGCCGTCAAAGCCAGGCTGGTTAAATTCGAAACGCCCGGCCCCGGCAAAACCGATGAAGAGCTGGAAACCGCCATCCGTCAGGTAATCGATAAAGCTCTGGTTACGGATAAAGTGATCGACGTGTTTGACGCAGCCGGAATCAAAAAGCCGGATATTTCCATTCTTTCGGAAGAATTCCTTCTGGAAGTTAAAGGTATGAAACACAAAAATATCGCCATTGAAGTGCTGAAAAAACTTTTGAATGATGAAATAAAATCACGGGTAAAAACCAATTTGGTTCAAAGCAAAGAGCTATTGGAAATGCTAGAAGACGCGATTAAAAGATATCATAACAAGATCATTACCGCTGCCGAATTTATCGACGAATTAATTGATCTTGGCAAGGATATTCAAGAGATGGACGAGGAACCGCAGGAAATGGGACTGTCCACGTTTGAATATGCTTTTTACACTGCTGTTGCCAACAACAAAAGCGCCCGGGAACTTATGCAAAAAGAAAAACTACGGGAATTAGCCATCGTGCTCTATGAACGCGTAAAACAAAATGCCAGTATTGACTGGACGATCAAAGAGAGCGTCAAAGCAAAACTAAAAGTGATTGTAAAAAGAACCTTGCGTCAATATGGCTATCCGCCGGATATGCAGAAGTTGGCCACGGAAACGGTTTTAAAACAGGCAGAACTCATTGCCAGTGAATTGACAAAAAGTGAACCCGAAGTCGTTTCGTAACATATAAAATTGACAAAATAAGGGGGCATACAGAACCCGCCAACCAAGTCCAATCTGCAGCCAGTCTCTTTGTAATTTTAAATTTCTTTGCGTATGTCAAATCGGCTTTTGTCGGCCGTCCGCCGACTGCTGCATCAGCTCGCTGTTGTTCCCGGGTAACTGGCGAGCAATTCTTCCAGCACTTGTGCCCGTCTTGCCATCTTTTTTTCCTTCTCATAAATCTTCGGTTCTGCCACGCGTTCCGGGCACTGCTGCCGGGTGAGCGGGCAGCGCTCGCAGGTCTCGTTGACGCTCATCTCCGGTACCCCGGGATCATCCCAGAATTTCACTCTTTCCTGAAACGCTTCATCGATGACAAAACCGATCGTCATGCTGGAAAGCGTGTTTTCCCGCAATGCCAGTGGCCGCACCAGCGTGATGGTGAACACCGTGATGTCCTGGTCAATATAGTGCGAGCGCTGAGCACCGACCAGCGGGTGCGCGGCATCGCTGTCCGGCTTTTGTTCCAGCGCCTGCATGTAGCGAATTGAGGGCCAGCGCCGGCAGTAGTGCTCATTCAGACCGATGCCATGCGGCATTTCCAGGGCAGACATGTTCAGCTCCTTGGTCAGCTCATAGCTGTCGCTGCCCTTACGGCTGTTGAAGCGTAGGTAATAGAGCTGTGTCAGCCCGAAATGTTCCGGGATGATCTGGCTCAGCCGGTAGAGAAACATCTCGGGTGTGACGTTGTATTTGCGCATCAGACGCAGAAAAGCCTGTCCATCCCAGCGCCGGGCAGCAAACAGCCTGCGCAAGTCAGCGACGAGGGCGTTCTGGTTGATCAGCAGCGCGCCGCCAAAGTAGGACGCTTTAAAATTGTCCAGAACCTGCTCGAAAGATTCGACTTTGATCCATGTCGAGGTTTTTGTGCGGTGCTGTAAATTGAGAAATGAATAACCGAGCTCGCGGCCGTAGATGAATGCTTTCTGAGAAGGCAGGAGATTTTTATTGACCAGGATCGCTGTTTTTTTGCCTTCGACAGTGATGGAGCGGAAGAAATTCAGTTCAGGATACTGCTGCAGCGTGGTTTCATCGATCGTGTGACCGAAGGAGCTGGTGAGAATTTTTTTCAGCAGGGAGATTTTAAAGGGCGGGTTTTCCGGATAATCATACTCCCGGCAGAAACGCTCTGCCGCCTGCTCCAGGTCTTCGAAATAGTTGTGATGCATTTTCTGAAAGGAGCGCAACGCAGCGAACAGAAAGTGCTCGACCCGCATGTCGTAAATACGCGTGATCTCTGAAAGGGTCTGTATCAGGGCACCGACCTTATCCGGCGAGTTTGAGGCCAGATCGATGATGTTGCGCGGGTCGATGCCAAAGAGGTGGAAGGGGAATTCCTGCAGCAGGGGGGATTCGAGCAGCATGGTCAGGGGATTGGTGGTGTCGCCTATTTTCAGAGCGACGAGCTCGTCGAAGGTGCTGTCCAGCGCCTGGGCGAGTAAAAACATCTTTTCGGGTTTGGGGTATTTCTTGCCTTTTTCGATCTCACTCAGATAAGAGATCGACATACCGGTTCGTGCTGCAAGGTCTTTTAAGGCCATTTTCTTCTGAACGCGCAACTGCTTCAGCTTGATACCGAAGAGCAGGCGCAGATGCTCACCTGTCACATTGATCATGTCTCACCTTTGTCGCTTGCCTGTTCATATCTCAGTGATTTTGCCGATACACGAAATGTATTTGGCGTATTTTCGCTGACAGAGAAATATAGAAAAACCGCGATCGATGAGCAAGTGAATTTCTGTGCTGCTGGTGGACGCATCCTGCCCGCCCGGTGAGTATGCAGGGGCGCTGGGCAGTGCGTCGCGGTATGTGTGACAATGCAGGAGTACTGCGGCTTGGCGACGGAGAGTGGCAAAACAGCGCTTTTTGCGTAAAATTTATTTTTAGCGAAATTTCGCTTGACTCGAACAGTTCGCTTTTTTATTTTGGAACAACCGATAAAATAAACACTGAAAACCGTGAGGTGTAGCATGTTCCCATCCACTGTAACAAAACAAGGACGTGATGCAGAACACCCGGACTCCGGTGTTGTGCACGAACTCGGCAATGGACTGGCCGTGCGGCAGGGTGCATGGGCTGAAAACGTCGCTGAGTTGTTTAGCGCTGATTTTTCGCAATTTCTGCTGACCCTGCACCGCGAATTAGAAGATGAACGCCGGGCTTTGCTCGCCGGCAGGGCAGAGCGCCAGGCACGCTACGATGCCGGTGATGTTCCGAAGTACGAGCCGGACGACAGCGTCGCAGCAGCCGGGGACTGGCGCGTCGCGCCGATTCCGCCTGATCTGCAGAAACGACGCGTCGAGATTACCGGGCCGATCAACAGCACCAAAATGGTCATCAATATGCTCAGCCGCAATCAGGAAGGCTTCCGCGCGGACACCGCCATGCTCGACTTCGAAGACTCGATGAAGCCTTCGTGGCGAAATGTCATCGCCGGGGTGCATAACCTCATCGGCGCGGTGCAGGGGACGCTGGAATTCAGCGATGGCGCGAAACACTACCGCCTCGATCCCCAGGACATGGCGAAAATCATGGTGCGCGTGCGTGGCCTGCATTTGGATGAATCGAACGTGCTTATCGATGGTGCGCCTGTATCCGCCGGTCTTTTTGACTTTGCCATGAGTTTTTTCCACACCGCACGCACGCAGGTGGAACGCGGGCAGACACCAAAATACTACATCCCCAAATGCGAACACTATCTCGAAGCACGGTGGTGGAACCGGCTTTTTGAGCTGGCACAAGAAAATTTGCACTTGCCCAAAGGAACCCTGCGGGTG
>DRLW01000199.1 GCA_011375275.1 Bacteroidota bacterium | reverse complement strand
GGGGCTTTCTTCGTCATCAGCAGTGATGCCGATGAAAAAGATACCAACGAAGAGCTCGCTGCTCCGGATATCGGGGCTGACAAGCCTGTAACAGTGCAAACCGCTGTAGCTGAAAAAAAAGATCTGATCGTGCGCATCACAGCTAACGGGCGTACGCGAGCGCTCCGTCAGGTTGTGCTTACCGCTCAGGTCGGCGGCGTGGTTGAGCGTGTTGCTTTTCTCGAGGGTGAAAGAGCTGCAAAGGGTGCTCTGCTCGTGCAGATCGATGACACCGACTATCAGCTCAAACTGCGGGAAGCCCGGGAGCAGCTCACAGCCGCCACGATCGAGTATGGCAAAAAACTCGGCGAGCGGCGCTATGGCAGTGCTGTGCGCTCGCAGGGAAGCGAAGGCCTGTTGCTTGACCCTGAAGCTGAGCGCCGGGATTTTCTCGCTGCAAAAGAAAAGTTCGAGGCCGGCAGTATCGACAGGGAGGAGTTTACATTCGTTCAGTATGCCTACGAAGCGGCGAAGATATTCTCCGAATCCAGCAAGCAAAAGCTCATCGCGACCAACAGCGGGCTGAGCAAGGCGATCATCGCTTTTGAGCGCGCAAAGATGGAGCTGGAGCGCACGCGCATCACCGCACCGTTCAGCGGTGTTGTCGGCGATGTCAAAGTCGAAGCCGGTGAGTCTATCGGTGCGGGCAAGGAATGCCTGACCCTCGTCGATCTGTCGCGCCTGCTCATCGATATCGAGGTTCTCGAAAGCGAGATCGATTTCATCAAGCTGGGCAGAAAGGCGCGCGCAACGTTTACCGCATTTCCCGGCGAAACATTCACAGGAAAGGTCGTTGCCATCAACCCGCTTATCGACCCGGAAAAGAAAACCCGCCGCACTACCATCCTGCTCGATAATTCCGATGAAAAACTCATCCCCGGCATGTATGCCTTTGTGAAACTGGATGCACGCATTTATCCGGACCGTCTGCTCGTACCCAAAGAAGCCGTGGTTCTGCGTGATCAACGGCCAGTGGTGTTCATCGCCAGAAAAAATGAGAATGGCGAGCTGCGCGCTGTGTGGAGCTACGTGGAAACCGGCCACCAAAACGAGCAATTTGTCGAAATACTCTCCTCAAAATTCAATCTGCAACCCGGCGAACAGGTGGTCATCAGCAATCACTACACCATGATTCACGACGCGAAACTCAAGATCAGAAACAAATAGCCCATGCATATTTCCGAACTGACCACCCGAAGGCCTGTGGCCACGGCCATGCTCTTTCTCGCCCTGATCCTCATCGGACTGATTTCACTGGCGAAATTGCCGGTCAATTTGCTGCCGGATATCACATTCCCCCGCCTGATGATCTGGACGCAGTACACTGATATCGGGCCGGCGGAGATCGAAGAGCAGGTGACTGCCCGCATAGAAGAGATCGTCGCAACAGTACCCGGTGTGCGCACCATCCATTCGTGGTCGCGTACCGGCAACAGCATCGTCGTCGTCGAGTTTCTCTGGGGGACGGATATGGATTACACCTCGATGACCCTGCGCGAGAAACTCGATAACCTGCGCCATACCTCGCTGGCACGCGAGGTCGATCGGCCTGTCATCCTGCGTGTTGACCCGAGAGCGCAGCCGATCATCACGCTCGCCATCACAGGCGATGCCAGTCTGTACGAACTCTACACCCTGACCCGTGATGTTTTCAAACGCCGTTTTGAGCAACTCGACGGTGTTGCTCTGGCAACCGTGACCGGCGGGCGGCAACGGGAAATCCGCGTCGAAGTGGATATGCAGAAGCTGGCAGCGTTCGGCATCTCTTTGCAACAAGTGGAAAATGCTCTCAGGCAGGCCAACGATGCCCGGCCGGGCGGAAGCATCAAAAAGGGCCGCTATCGCTATGCTCTGCGCACGGTTGGAGAGTTTAAAACCGTGCAGGAAATCGGCGAAACAGCACTGACGCTTTCTACAGACAAAAAAAAGCAGGCAGCCGGTATCGTCCGCCTGCGCGATGTCGCCAACATCATCGACGGCTTCCGCGAACGCCAGGGTATGACATTTCTCGATGACAAACCGGCCATCGGTTTGCTCATCACCCGGGAGGCCAGTGCGAATACGGTTCGTGTCGCTGGCCAGGTGCTCGAGGTGCTGGAGCAGTTGCGCTCGCGCTATCCTGAAGTCGAAATCGCACTCGTCGATAACCAGGCTGAGTTCATCGAAGCCTCGATTTCACAGGTACAGCAGGCTATCGTTCTGGGAGGTGTTCTGGCATTTCTGGTGCTGTTCTTCTTTCTGCACGATGTCCGCAATCCCGTGAATATCGCGATTTCCATGCCCGTATCCGTCATCGTCACCTTTGCCATGATGTATTTTTCGGGCACGACACTCAACATGATCTCTCTCGGTGGTCTGGCTCTCGGCGTTGGCATGCTGGTCGATAACTCTATCGTTGTGTTGGAGAATATTTTCCGGCGGGAAACCGAGGAGGGGATGGAGCTCCGGCAGGCGGCTGTGGCCGGAACGCGCGAGGTCAGCATGCCGATCATCGCTTCGACGTTGACCACGATAGCGGTTTTCTTTCCCATCCTGTATATCGAGGGCGTGGCCGGCCAGCTTTTCAGGGATCAAACTCTGACCGTCTCTTTTTCTCTGCTTGCTTCGTTGCTGGTCGCTCTGGCCTTGCTTCCCATGCTGGCCTCGCGCTGGGTCCGCCGGCCGGAGCTTCAGCAGGAGAGCGTGCGCTCTCAGACGCCGCACCGCCCTCCGGAGCGCTGGTGGCTCTGGCCGTGGTGGGCGATACGCACAGGCTGGTTTTACCTCAGCAATTTCACACGCGGCCTGCTGGGCTACTGGCTTCGGGGGGCAGGCAGGGCTTTGAGTGCTCTGCTCGACCCGGTCTTCGCCGCCTTTGATCGTTTCTTCGCCCGTTTTGCAACGCACTATTACGATCGCCTTCTGCAGCGCGCCCTCGACCGGCCACGTGCGGTGCTGACGTACACCAGCCTGGCTTTTCTGATCGCAATCCTGCTGGCGCTTTTTCTCGACAGGCGTTTGATGCCGCGCGTGGAGCAGGGGCGCCTGACCGTTGCCGTCGAACTGGCACCCGGCTCTTTGCTCGAAAAAACCGAAGCCGTCGCTACAGCCATACGCGACACGCTTCTCAACGATGCTCGTGTTGCCTCGGTCTTTGCCCAGCTCGGCATGGTCGAGGGAGATTTTCGTCTCATCAAACCACGCATCGGTACGCACATCGCCGAGATGCAGGTCTTTCTCGCCGATGGTGTGTCCTCACTGCAGATGATGCGGGAGCTGCATGAAAAATTGACGCCGGTCAGCCATGATCATAACGCGCGTGTTGCTTTGCTGGAGCCGAAGACCGCAGTGGGGGAGGTGCTCGGCACAACCCTGGCTGATATCGCCGTGCTGATCCGTGGCAACGAGACAGCGACTGCTGACAGCCTCGAAGCAAACCTGCGTGCACGTCTCGCGCAGGTGCCGGGCGTGGACCAGGTGTATTCCCCCGGTGATGAAAAGCGCACGGAACTGCGTTTGTATATCGACCGAGACCGGGCAGCCTCTTTTCAGATTCCGCCCGGAGAAATCGCCGAATTTGTCCGCAGCTATCTGCACGGAAAAATTGCCACGGATTTCCGCGCCTTTGATCGCAAAGTCCCCATCCTTGTACGCGCTGGCGCCAACTGGCGGCAGAACATCGAGGACCTGTTGAACTTTCCCCTGCACCATAACGGCATCTCCGTACCGATCTCGCAGCTCGTGGATGTCGAGCAGAGCCTGAGTCCTGCGGTGATCGAGCGCGAGGGGCAGGTGCGCCAACGTACGCTGTACCTGTCGGTCGCCGGCAGGGGATATAACGCCGTATCGGAGGACGTGCGTAAAATCCTGCAAGACACGCCTGTACCCTACGGTTTTCAGCTCGCTCTGGGCGGCCAATGGCAGGAAATGGTCGCTTCCTTCAGAGAGCTGGTCTTTGCGTTTATGCTCGCTTTTGTGCTGGTCTTTATGATTCTGGCCGCGCAGTTCGAGAGCCTGCGCCACCCCTTTGTTATTATGCTGGCCGTACCTCTGGCACTGATCGGCGTCATCATCGGCCTCTTGATCACCGGGCAGAGTTTTAATATCATGTCGCTCATCGGGCTCGTCGTGCTGGTCGGAATCGTGGTCAACGATGCCATCGTCAAAGTAGATTTCATCAACCAGGAACGCAGCCGGGGCACATCCCTGCGCCGGGCTATTCTTTTAGCCGGGCAGAAGAGATTACGCCCGATTCTGATGACCACGATCACCACTGTGCTGGGGCTGCTGCCCAT
>DRLW01000198.1 GCA_011375275.1 Bacteroidota bacterium | reverse complement strand
TTGTATTGGATTATGTTGAACAAGGCTTTTTGTGCAAAATGCGGACTGAGGTTGTCTTTCCATACTATCCTGAAAAAATCAGACCCGAGGTGAAAGATTTATTTTTACAAAAAACATCTGGTTATGCTGTTCGCACACTGGTTATCCATTTAACTCAGCACGGCTGCATTTTTTCAACCAGACCGGGTGACAACAGCACGAGTCTACCCCAGAACCGTCATTCCGGTTTCCCCGCAGGGGAAGACCGGAATCTCCCTGACTCGGGCACGTGACCGAAAAGATGAGATTCCGGCACTGCGCTTCGCCTGGCCGGAATGACAAATGCAGGTATCTGAGCCGCCCCCGGTTTACTGAGTTAACTGAATACCCGGAGCCCTGAAATCCCGGGGCTTCGATACGTTGCACCGGAATTGATGCAAAAGAGCGGAGGGCCTGAAACGATGACTCAATCTTCACGAACACGTATTTCTTCCCAGCAGTCGCCCTGACAACAAAATGATTTTTGTCATGCAAAGCAAGCATTTTGCGGGCGGGTTCAACTCGTCGCCAGTCGAACGGCTTCAGCAGTATGGCGGTCTCCGAAAATGTGCTCGGGATTGAGCTGGTGCACACCGCGGACAAACCGCATGGACCCGGAAAGCGCGCGAATGACGATACTGTGCGTGGTTACGCCGCCGTTGCGGTCAAAATGCACTCCTTCGAGAAAAGGGCCGTCGGTTATGCCGGTGGCGGCAAAAAAAGCATCATCAGAACGAATCAGATCATCGATCGAAAGTACCGCATCTACCTGTGTCCCCTCCCGTTTGAGAGCTGCCTGTTCGTATCCGACCTGAGGATCGCGCTGCCCTTGCATGCCACCACCGAGAGCCTTTACTGCAGCAGCAGCGATGACACCTTCCGGCGTACCACCGGTTCCCATCAGCACATCAACGCCTGTACCGGGGATTGCAGCCATGAGCGCACCCATGACGTCGCCATCGGTGTGCAGGGAGATGCGCGCCCCTGCCGCACGGATCTCTGCTATCAACTGCCTGTGGCGCGGTTTATCCAGCACGAAAACCGTCAGCTCTGAGACCTTCCTGCCCAATGCCTCGGCTATGCGATGCAGATTCTCAGCAGGCGATGCTGTGATATCGATCGCCTCGCGCGCCTTCTTCTCTGCAACGATTTTTTTCATGTACAGCGAAGCACCAGGGTTCCACATGCTTCCCTCTTCTGCAACTGCGATCACAGAAATAGAGTTAGGGCGGCCGAGGGCCAACAAGGCGGTTCCCTCAACCGGATCGACAGCGACATCGACGGCCGGTTGCGCACCGTTGCCTATTTTTTCACCATTATACAACATCGGTGCTTCATCTTTTTCACCCTCTCCGATCACCACCGTCCCGGCCATGGCAACGGTTTGCAACACAGCGCGCATGGCATCTACCGCTGCCTGGTCTCCTGCTTCCTTATCGCCAAGCCCCATAAAAGAAGCAGCGGACAGTGCCGCTGCTTCAGTAACTCTGACCAGTTCCATAGCCAGGTTTCTATCTGGTTTGCCTGACATGATCACACCAGCTCCATTTTGCCGGTGATCGCTTCGCGCACCATATCCAAAGTTCCGGTTGAGCGCAGTTTTTCTGACTTATGCACGATAAAGGCAGCATATTCGCGGATATACTCCTTACCGGGTTTGCGAAAATCAAAATTTTCCGGATGTTCCTTGAAATGCTCCCTGTGCACTCTGGTCCAGACGAGGCGGCCGTCTGTATCGATATTGACCTTGGTGACGCCAAGGGGGATGGCTCGTGCAAACTCATCGGCATCGACGCCTCTGGCAGAGGGGTCGAGCTTACCGCCGGCAGCATTGATACGCTCCACCTCATCCTGCGGCACGGAACTCGATCCGTGCATGACCAGCGGGAAACCGGGCAAATTACGCTGAATCGAAGCAATGCGATCGAAGTGTAGCCCCTGGCCCCCGGAAAACTTATACGCCCCATGGCTTGTGCCGATCGCCACGGCCAGGGAATCGCAGCCGGTACGTTCGACGAACTCTTTGGCTTCATCCGGGTCTGTAAGCATGGCGTGTTTTTCATCCACCTGAATATCTTCCTCAACACCGCCGAGCATACCGAGTTCCGCTTCAACACTCAGCCCGCGTGCATGTGCCCGTTCCACCACCCTGCGGGTTATGGCGATATTATCCTCGAATTTTTCGTGAGAGGCATCGATCATAACAGAGCTGTAAAACCCCGAATCGATGCAATCATAACACGTCGCCTCATCGCCATGATCGAGATGCACAGCAAAGATGGCTTCCGGGTAGTTTTCATCCGCGGCGCGGATAATCGCTTCCAGCATTTTCACCCCTGCATAGGCTCTGGCCCCTTTTGAGAGCTGTACGATAAACGGCGCCCGGGCCTGGATATGCCCTTCAAAAAGACCGAGCGCCTGCTCCATATTATTGATATTATAGGCGCCGACAGCAAATTTGCCATAGGCGACTTCAAACAATTGCGCGGTGGTAACGATCATGATTGACTCCTGTTATCGTGATAAAACTGGCTGTGGGCTATCAGTGCCCTGCTGTCATCTTCTGAGTATCGAACCGCAGCGCCATAATCCCGAATTATTCACAAATTGTCGCTTCCCGGGATAAGGCCGGGCCACAAAGAGTTTTCTGGCCAGGCTTCGGTGATGGCTTCAGGGAAACAACCGATTTTTCCAGTATTGCCGCGCCCGACGACAGCTCATGGTCATGCTGTGGCTTTTGCCTGCCGGTGGACGCCATTCCGCGCACTTGTTTTTTGGGAGCCGCACAGCGCTCGCGCTTCTGCGGCAATGTGTTCAGCCGTGAACCCGAACTCCTGGTAGAGTTCCTGATACGGAGCTGAAGCTCCGAATCTGTCCAGACCGATGACCACGCCCGCGTCTCCGGCGTATTTATCCCAGCAGCACGTTGCTGCTGCTTCAATGACCACGCGTGCCCGTACGTTCGGCGGCAGTACCTGGTCCCGATAAGCCCGGGGTTGGCGCTCGAACAGTTCTGTCGAAGGCATGGAAACAACTCTGGCCGCGATACCCTCTGTCTTCAGGAGCTCCTGCGCGGCCACGGCGATGTGGACTTCGGAGCCGGTAGCGATCAGAATGACCTGCGGTGTCTCGTCACTGTCTGAGAGGATGTATCCACCACGGGCGACCTCCGCTTTTCCGGTACCTGTCTGCGACAATACGGGCACTTTCTGCCGGCTGAGCACCAGTGCGGTCGGGCCGGAGCGATTTTCCAGCGCCACCTTCCAGGCAGCTACGGTCTCATTAGCATCCGCCGGACGGAGAACCGTCAGGTTCGGCATGGCACGCAGACCAGCGAGATGCTCTACAGGCTGGTGCGTCGGCCCGTCTTCTCCCAGGCCGATGGAATCATGGGTAAAAATATAGATGACCTGCAGCCCCATGAGCGCAGCCAGCCGGATACTGCCGCGCATATAATCGGAAAAGACCAGAAAAGTGCCGCCATAGGGCAGATGTCCGCCGTGCAATGCCAGCCCGTTCATGATAGCGCCCATAGCATGCTCACGAACCCCATAATGCACATACCGATGAGTAAAATCCCGGCTGGTGATGCCCTTTTCGTTTTCAGGCAGGGTGTTGTTGGAGCCGGACAGGTCCGCCGACCCGCCGACCAAACCGGGGATTTTACCGGCAAGCTGGTTCAGCACCTTGCCTGAGGCTGCACGCGTTGCCAGAGCGGTGCCTGCTGAAAAACGCGGCAATGCCCGCTGCCACTTTTTTCCCCATGCTCCGGAAAGCTCGGCCTGCATCGCGCTGAGCAAGTCAGGATATTTCTCACCATAACGGGCGCACAACGCTTCCCACTTCGATTGCAGCATGGCCCCGTTGGTACGGCACTCTGCGGCAATTTCCGCCACATCTGCCGGCACGTGAAATGGCCAATATTCCGGGATACCCAGACGGCGCTTGCTCAAACGAGCTTCCTCTGGCCCGAGCGGTTCTCCGTGGGCTTTTGCCGTTCCCGCCCGGTTCGGGCTGCCGTAGCCGATCACGGTCTTGCAGCAGATCAGCGTAGGTTTTTTCGCAGACTTGCGTGCAGCGGCCAGCGCGGATTCGATTTCCTGCATGTTGTGGCCATCGATTTTGAGAATATTCCAGCCATAGGCGGCAAAGCGCGCGGGTACCGATTCACTGAACGT
>DRLW01000197.1 GCA_011375275.1 Bacteroidota bacterium | reverse complement strand
CTGTTCTGGGTGGCGTATGACATGATGCGTGGTGTCGCAGATTCTGTCCGGGGCCAGATCAATATCGCTGATCCCTACCGCTGGGAGGTGATGCTGTTTCAGCCTCTGCTGCATGGTGATATTCCGGCCTTTTATTTTCAGGTTGTGCGGGAGACCATGCCAACACTGAAACAGATACTCAACCTGATCTCAGCCAATCTCTACACCCTGCATTTTGCCATGCCGCTTTTGCTGGGCTGGATTTTCTGGCACACGACCGACGACCGGCCGATGTACTATAAATTCGTCTATACGTTGACGGTGCTCAATGCCATGGCCCTGATTACATTCATGCTCTATCCTGCTGCGCCGCCGTGGTATGTGTATCACTACGGTTTTGTGCAGCCCATCCCGGAATCGAGCTACTGGGGCACCAGTGCGGGTAATCTCATCGACGTGGATAAGTTGTTCGGCATTTCTTTTTTCACCACTCTGTGGGATTCTTTCAATTCCAATCATTTTGCTGCCATTCCATCACTGCATGGCGCCTATCCGGTGGTGGTGTCCTATTTTGCCTGGCTGAAATTTCGCAAACGCCCTGTGCTGCTCTCCCTGTATCCGGCGCTGACCTGGTTTGCAGCCGTCTATCTCAATCAGCATTATGTAATTGACTTATTAATCGGCCTGCTCTATATTGTTTTCGCTTATGCAGCCAGCGTGCATTTTCTCTATCCAAAAGTTTTTCGCCGTTTCATCGAAAAGGGTGAGCCGGAGGGGAAGCCGGTTGTTGAAAAAACGATCGTTTCGGCATGAAATAACAGGGATGGGGCTGCACTGCTGGCGGATGCAGCAGGATGCACAGCATCGTTGGAAAAATCAGATGGCTCCGGGGACCAGGCAGCTTGTGATGAACAGAAAAATCTGAAAGAATAGAGGTGACCATGCCCAGATCACGAATCATCAGTACCGGGAGATACCTTCCGGAGAGAATCGTAACCAATGAAGAAATGGCCACACTTGTCCCCACATCCGATGAATGGATCCGGGAGCGCAGCGGTATCCGGCAGCGGCATTTCATCCACAAAGAGATGGGTGCATCCGACATGGCCTATGAAGCGACGAAAGTGGCGCTGGACAGAGCCGGTCTGCAACCGGAAGATATCGATTTTATCGTATTCGCCACGTTGAGCCCGGACTATAACTTCCCGGGTTCCGGTGTGCTGCTGCAACACCTGCTCGGCATGCCGCAGGTCGGCGCTCTGGATGTGCGCAACCAGTGCAGCGGTTTTATCTATGCCCTGTCTGTCGGAGATCAGTTTATCCGCAGCGGTATGTACAAGCGCGTGCTGGTCGTTGGCTCAGAAGTGCATTCCACGGGACTCGAATATAACGAACACGGCCGCCAGGTCACAGTGCTTTTCGGCGATGGCGCCGGCGTGGTCATCCTCGAAGCCACGGAAGAAGAAGAGCGTGGCATCCTCTCTACCCACCTGCATTCCGATGGTAAATATGCCCTCGAGCTCTGCCTGATCAACCCGGGCAGCCGCAAAATCCCGAGATATTATGATGGCATTTGGGAAGACGGTACGCTGTATCCGCACATGAACGGCCGTGAAGTATTCAAACATGCGGTGACCAAATTCCCGGCAGCGATCAAAGAAGCGCTGGACGCCAACGGCCTCACGCCTGATCAGATCGATATGCTCATTCCGCACCAGGCGAATCTGCGCATCACAGAAGCAGTGGCGCAGCGCATGAAGTTGCCGCCCGAGAAGGTGTTCAGCAATATCCAGCGCTATGGCAATACCACGGCTGCCTCCATCCCCATCGCACTCGATGAGGCGCTGGAGCAGGATAAAATCCATGACAACGATCTGGTGGTGCTCGCAGCTTTTGGCTCGGGTTTTACCTGGGCTTCCGCCGCTATCCGCTGGTGACAGATCACCTCCGGCTATGGCCAGAGCTTTTTGAAAGCTGCTGCTCATCCCCTCCACGGGACGGCAGCGGCTTTTTTTATGTGCCCATCAGCTTTCCGCTGCGGGACAATCCGAATGACGGTTCTGCTGCAGGCACGCGCTGTTCTCAGGCAGACTGGTTGACATGAGGAGCCGTGCTGAATCAAGTGGATAATCAGACAGATGAATACAGTATCCTGTTCTGTATATCCCGGTGAAACCATGCTTTTTCATATTTGATGGAGTGAGGGCGACTCATGCTTGCTTATTTGTTACGCCCAGAAATCGAGGAGCTCATCGAGCGCGGTGATTTACAGGAATTGCAACAGACCCTGGAAGTCTTCGAACCAGCAGAGATCGGTGCTCTTCTCGAGGCCCTGCCGGCGGAAACTGCTGCTGTTCTGTTCAGGACGCTGCCGCGGCGTCAGGCGGCTGAGGTGTTTGAATATCTGCCGCATGACGGCCAGACGCGCCTGGTGGAGCAAATGGCCAGCGAGAAAGAGCGGCTGGCTGCCCTGCTCAACGACTTGAGCCCGGATGATCGCACTGCGTTTCTCGAAGAATTGCCCCCGGGAGTGGCGCAAAATTTTCTCAATATGCTCGACTCGAAGGAGCGGGAAGTCGCAGTAAAACTCCTCGGCCATCCCGAGGACAGCGTCGG
>DRLW01000196.1 GCA_011375275.1 Bacteroidota bacterium | reverse complement strand
GCCGCATTCGAGCCGGAGAAAAGATGAGGGTCACCGGACAGATACGTTCAATCAATTTCAGGATTAACCATGCGAGCAATTATTTTCAACGAACACAGTCCTTCCCTCGAAGTGTATCAATATACCGAAGATATGGTGGTACCCGAGCCCGGGCCGGAACAGGTTTTGATCGAGGTGCACTACGCTGCCATCAACCGGCTGGACAACTGGGTGCGCCATGGCTGGAAGGGTCTGAATCTCGATTTTCCGCATATCCCGTGCAGCGATTTCTCCGGGGTGATCGTGAAAACCGGGGAGCGGGTGGAGAACTGGCAGCCCGGTCAGCGCGTCACCGCCAACCCGCTGATGTGGCACGGCGAGGATCGTTTCATCCTGCGTGGCGAGCACAATCTTTCGCCGACATGGCATATTTTAGGTGAGAATATCCGCGGTGCCTGCGCCGAATATGTCGCTGTACCGGCGCGCAATCTCATCGCCATCCCGGAGGATTATGACATGCGCAAAGCAGCCGCAGCCTCGCTGGTGTACGTCACTGCCTGGCACAGCCTGATGGTCGCCGGCGATCTGCGTGCGACGGAAAAAGTCCTGATCGTCGGGGCGGGCGGCGGCGTCAACACGGCTTCGATTCAGATCAGCAAGCTGGCAGGCGCAGAGGTCTTTGTCATTGCCAGCGACGCAAAAAAGGCAGAGAGGGCGCGGGAGCAGGGCGCCGACTGGGTGCATGACCGCAGTACGGAAGACAACTGGAGCAAAGCTGTTTATCTGGCGACGGGCAAAGAGGGAGTCGATGTGGTTGTCGATAATGTTGGCGAAGCGACCTGGCAAAAGAGCCTGCGCTGTCTGCGCAACGGCGGCCGGCTGCTCACCGTCGGCGGCACCAGTGGCTACAACGCCGTGGTTCCGGTCAACATGATGTTCGGCAAGCATCTGCGCATCATCGGCAGCACCATGGGCTCACAGTTCGACTACCGCACGGTGATGACACAGGTTTTTCGCGGCACATTAGACCCGGTGATCGATCGCGTTTTCCCGATGCAGGAGTTCCGCGCTGCCATGGAACGCATGCTCGCCAACGAGCATTTCGGCAAGATTCTGCTGCAGGTTAAAAAATGATCCCGCGCAGGGTCTCATCCAGTCACACCGCTCCCGCGGTGTGACGCCCCTCGCGACATGGCGACCCGTCCGTACCGCGACATTTTATGTCGCGTCCCAGACATTACCCCTAAAACAGCCTGAAGAACGAAAAATCTCGTACCGCGCGACATGAATGTCGCGGTACAATCTGGCGACCCGGCGGTTGTCCATACAGAAAATCAACCTACAGGTTTTGTGGAAGAGCCATTTTCTGCCTGCAAAAACGAAGTGATCAGGGATAAATAAGATACTTCTTCCGCACGGCGTCGAAGGCATCGAGGTCTTTCTGCCACGAGGCGATGATGCTGTCCGGCGGCGTGCCGGCCTGCAGAGCTTTGTGCACGCGGTCCGTGCCCATGGCTTTGAGAAACATGCTCATGCGCGCAGGTGTGGCGTTCAAAATATCATGCCCGGGGTAAAGTTTGCGCAGCGCATCGATGAGATGCAGTTGTACGCGCTGGGGGGAAACCAGACGCGCATCGAGCAGATGAATTTGCACACCGCCGACTTCCGAGTCTTTGCTGCGGTGGTAATAGTGCCGGAACCACGCCGGCCGGAAATAGACACCGGGCAGATTGCGCGCATTCATCTCACGAGCCAGCTCATCTGGATCAATCCACACTTCGCCGACCAGCTCGAACGGAGCCGTATAACCGATACCCACGGAAACCGTGTGCAACTCGCCAATCGTTCCCACCGCGGCTGCAAACAGCGCTGATCTCGCGTGTGGTACATGCGGGGAAGTCGCAACCCATTGCAGACCTGTGTCTTCGAAAAGCATATCGCGGCGATAGCCCTGCATGGGTACGACGGTCAGATCCACAGCGTATCCGTACTCGGCATTGACGAACTGCGCCAGCTCGCCCACGGTCATGCCGTAAAGATAGGGAATCGCATAGCGGCCGATGCCGGAGAAATATTTCTCTTCGAGAATCGGGCCCTCCAGGCGGTCGGCGCCGAGGGGGTTGGGACGATCGAGCACGACGAAAGCCAACCCCTGCTCTGCTGCAGCCTGCATGGCATACCCCATGGTATAAATATAGGTGTAGGGCCGGTAGCCGGCGTCCTGAATATCGTACACCAGCACATCGATATCGGCGAGCATCTCCGGGGTGGGCTTATGGGTTTTGCCGTACAGGCTGTACACAGGCAAACCGGTTTTCTTGTCGGTGAAATGATCGACTTTCTTCCCGGCAAAGATATTTCCGCGCACGCCGTGTTCCGGCCCGAACAGCGCCACCAGCTCAACGCCCCGGGCCTGCTCGAGCACATCGACGGTGGAGCGCAGCCCGGCTGTCACCCCTGTGGGATTGGTGATCAGCCCGACGCGCTTGCCCTGCAGAATATCAAAACCGCGGCCGGCGAGCACGTCGATGCCGGGTTTGACCTGGGCAAGGGCTGGGGTGGCGGAAAGGATGAGGGCGGCACACATCATCAGTGACCTGGCTTTTTCAAAAATGGCGGGAAAGGGGG
>DRLW01000195.1 GCA_011375275.1 Bacteroidota bacterium | reverse complement strand
TGGAACGGCCTGGATGCCCGCGGCCGGGTCGTGCCAAGCGGCATTTATTTCCTGCGCATGAAGACCGCAGATGGTGCTCTTTACCAGCACAAGATGCTGCTGGCAAAATAATCTGAAGACTATGCTTCCCCCTTGTGGGAGGCAGCCTCGTACAAGGGGCGGGGATGATCTCTCCCCGCCCCCATTTTGTACTTTCGCTAGCCGTTAGTTTACGTGTAAACTCCTGCCCTCCTTGCGCATCTCTGGTTTGAACCCGGTTATTCCTCTCTGCACTTCCCTCTTTGTTCTGCGAGCAGTGTTTCCCCGGCAGGCAGAGCTGCCCAAAACCTTTGCCGTGTTGTAAACTGCTGCAGGAAGATGACGATTATTTTGTCACGAAAATCAGCTTGGAATCGACCCCCGTATTTCCTGTATTCGGGTCGTATGCCGTGACGAGGATTTCGTAGCGTCCGGGTTTTTCCGGTTTGAAACTTCCCGAGAAGAAGCTTGTCTCGCCGGTAAATTCGAGGGGAAATTCGGCAACTGTTTCGCCACCCTGCCTGACATAGGCCATGATCTCATAATTGCTGGAATCCCACAAGCCTCCCGGCGCTGTCGGGCACCCGCACATCATGACCAGATGAATGCGTACGCTGATTTCCCCGGCGGTTTTACCCAAACTGACGCGCTGCAGGCTGTGCGGCGCGACGACTTCGAGGGCAAACCCGGACAGGCGCAGAATGACACCATCGCCGCTGATATCCTTGCCGGGCAGCAGCCAGAGCTGCCGGCTGGCGCTGGTGATAGACTGTGGCCGGGCAAGCGGCCCCTCAGCAGTGATGTTCACCAGCGTGGGCTTCTCGATGTCGAGTACAGTTTCGAACCTGGCGGTTTTTTCATCGGCGAGACGGCTGGTGCGGGCATGGGGCGTTTTCATGATGACTGTAGTATTGCCCGTGCCGCCACGTGTTATTCCGCGCGCCAGCACCGTACCGGTCGCCACATCGGTGATCGTGATGCGTGCCCCACCCATGGAGGTACCGATAAACTTGGCGTCGTGGGCCAAAACATGCACGACGACCCGGGTATCCTTGGCGATACCCGTACCTGTGAACATGAGCAGCAGAACGGCGGAGAAGAAAAGCATTTTTTTATACATGGGAGTCCCTCTTCTGTATTGTCGCCCACATCAGCCGGGCAGGCGTGTGGGCGCGGTTTACGGTTATCATAACATACTCAAGAGCAGCCAGGGAGACTGCTCTGTGACACATGATTTGATCATCTGAGAAATACTAAAAGAGCGGCAAAGAAGCAAGCTTTTACAGAAGAGAAAAACGGATCCCGGGCAGGGAGAAGCACCCGGAATCCGTTGCATCAGAACAGGTTTTTTCGGTAGGTGGGATAGCGCCGGCGGGCAGAAATATCAGCTTGTGGCTTCTGCCAGGCCGGTTTCATCTTCCCCGGCAAATGGCAGCTCTTCGCTGGCAGCCGGTACCAGTGCGGCGGAGTAAAATGAACTTTCAGCAGCGTACAGGCCGAGTTTGATCAGCGTGCGAAAGATGATGTAAGCCTGGCTCAGCAGAAAAAGAGCTGTCACGACCAGAGTACTGTTCCCGTCAAAGGCATGGGTGGTGAAATAGTATATTGCCATTCCTGCTATGCCGGCTGAAAAATACACCAGCGAAATGCCGGCCGTGGAAAACAGTCGAGAGTGTACGAACCGCAATGCGGCGGTGATGGTTTTGCGCATGTTGCGTTCATCCCCGCTCACGGCTATGATACGGGCATAGTCGAAGACGAGGTGATAATAGAGTGTTGCCAAGCCGGCAAGGATGATCTTTACCCGGGCCCAATAGTACCCGACCCATTGATAGGGATCATCGCCGTGGATGAGCTTTTGCACCAGCGAGCCAAGCCATGGCAGGACGAAAACGAGAGATAAGACCGGCAGGCTCCACAAAAACAGGCGTACGAAACGCCAGAAAAATGCCGCTGAATTGGCCCAGAACTGCTCCGGCCAGCCCCCGCCGCGCACGAAAAGCGCAAAAGCACCGCCGGAAAGGAAGAGCATGAGCAGGAAATACAGCGGTGCCAGTACGGAAAGGTTCAGCCCGAGCTGGCCCATCACCGCGCCATTGGTTTTGAAAAATTCAGCTAAAAACGTCAGGTCGATGAAGTGGTGGAGGTTTTCTGCCATACGGCTGCTGCCGAGGAACTGACTGAGGGCAGCCCGGAAAGGCAGGATAAAAAGAAAGCCGATGAGTAGATTGCTGAAGTAAAACAGGGCGACCATTTTTTTATTGCGCAAAACGACCGCCACACCGGTTTTTATATGTGAAAACATGTCGAATCCTTTCTCTGGTTTGAAGACATGGTGACATCAGGTCGGTTCCCTCAAAAGATACTGCCCAGCCGCGTGATGGCGTTGAGCAGGGATGGCTGGTCGAGCAGCGCCTGCATCCAGAACATCAGCCGGAAAGAGAGTTTGCTCACCGCTGCTGCGCGTATTTTTCGTGCTTTGCTGTTGTTGGTGTAGTTGACGTCGAGCACGACTTTGTTCTCCGGGTCGATGGTGGCGGAAACCAGTTTGGCCGCGCGTCTGTAGCGGAATTTTTTCCACAGCTCTTTGCCATCCCAGTGCTCTGTGATCACCTCGCCATCGGAAAATTCAACGCGCAATTCGACCGGGAAGATGAAGTCCCCCAGCCGGCGCAGGTTGACCCCGCTGAGATAAATTTTTTCTTCATCTGCTTCTGAACTGTCTTCTGCAGGCGATGCACTCACACTGTCCGGCATGCCGGAACCGTCTGTGCTGAGACTGTCCTGCCCGCTGGTGCTCATGTCAAAATCGAAGCCGCTCGGCTCGCGTTCCGGCACGCTGAAAATCCGATCGACGCTGTAATCGAGCACTTTATTGCTGTAAACAGCCTGGTCGAAAAACCAAGTCAGATCCTGCCCCGCAACCTCGTTGGCTACAGCGATAAAATCTTTGGTCGTCGGGTGTTTGAAGCGCCAGCGCCTGACATACTCGCGCATGATTTCCTGCATTTTTTCTTTGCCGAGATAGTTCTGCAGCGTCGTCAGCACGACGCCGGGTTTGGAATAGGAGTTGACGCCGTAACTGCGGCTGTCATAGTATTCCCACGCTTTGCGCAGCATCGGGTCGATGTCTGCATTCAGCACGTACTGCATGCGGTGTAATTCAATATCGTTGATCTTGACGCCGAGAAGATCGACCATATTGCCCTGATCGCCATAAGCGTCGTTCATGATCTGTATTTCCGTGTATGTGTTGATGCCTTCGTCGAGCCAGCTTTCCTCGAATTCATTTGAGGCGAGCAGATGGTACCAGAAGTTGTGCCCGAATTCGTGGATAATCACCATCTCGACAGCGCGCAAACCTTCCGGCAAACCATAAGCCGTGCCGGCGGTGATCAGCGTGGGATACTCCATGCCGCCGGAGCCGCTGGCACCACGGCGTGGATCGACGACAGTCAGATTGGGGAAGGGGTAGTCGCCGTACCAGTTCTGAAAGTACTCCACAGCAGTTTTGGCCGCCTCGAGATGGCGTTCACCCTGGTAAGCGTGGTCCGGCTGCATCAGCACCCGGATGCTGACATCCTGTGCCTGGCCGGTAAACTCGACGAACTCCGGGCTGGTCGTCCAGGCGAAATCGTGCACATCTTCGGCGTGGTAAAAATGGGTTGCCGTACCATCTCCGTTTTTCCGGACGCTGACCTCAATGCCCGTGGCGCCGACGATATTTTCCTCCGGAACGGTCATGCGCACGTTGTACACACCGAAATCTGCGAAAAATTCCGAGTTGGCGTGGAACTGGTGACAGTTCCATGTGCCATCCGGCATCAGGACGCCTATTTTCGGGAACCACTGACCGACGAAAAAATATTCTTTTTTAGCGCCGGTGCGGGCAAAGGGTGGTTCCGGCAGTTTGGCCGTGAAATCGATGGCCAGGCGGATGGTTCCACCCGGCGGAACCGGCCGGGGCAACGGCACGCGGAAGACGGTTTTATCATCCTCATTGTTATCATCCGGCTGGATGAACTCCATGGCTCCGGTGAGGTCTTCCCCGTCTTTGATGGCAAAACGAGTCACATCGATGAAGCCCCAGCCATCCTTGTCGATTTTATTGCCGCGATGCACACCGCCCGTACGTTTCATGAAGGTCGATCTGGAGTTGCGAAAGGCGTTGAGATAGAGGTGGAAGCGCAGTTCCGTCGCGCTGTGTTGGGTTTTGTTGTGCCAGGTCAGAATCTCCTGGCCTGTGAGAATCCGCGTGTCCGGATCGAGCCGGACATCGATGTCGTAGTTTGCGATTCGCGGACTCAGAGGCTCTTCAAAGAGAACCGGCGGCTCCTGCGCCATCAGCGGACTGATGAGCAGGAAAAAGACTGAGGTGAAAAAGGAGATACGTTTGATTTTGTTCATGTCCTGCCTCCGTTTTTGTTGGTCTGAAAAATGTATTGATTTTTCAGAAAAGTGGTTTTCTCGTGACACCGCTCCAGCGGTGTCACGCCCCTCCCGACGCTCCAGCGTCGCCGGCTCTGAACCCGGCCAGCTGACACTATTCGCACAAAACAAAAATATTCTGCTGTCTGGCCGCGCCGGGCAACACCGGCGGCTTTTGGGACACGCAGAAGCGTGCACTACGAACGTGTCATCTCGTCACATCGTTTTTATTCTGCGGCACAGCGGTAATGTAAGAATAAACCGGGATATGAGAGAAAGAGAATTTTGTTGCATTTTTTATGGCAAAGAACGGGCGTCGAGC
>DRLW01000194.1 GCA_011375275.1 Bacteroidota bacterium | reverse complement strand
GTCGTACCGGTAAGATTTGCGACATTCGGGCACGCTAAAGCGTGCACTACGAACACCCCCTCTCGTCACACCGCTCCAGCGGTGTGACGCCCCTTTGCCGCTCCCGCGGCACTCCACGAACGCAACGAAATACCGCTCACCCCGAAAGCCCGCACCTGATATCGCCGGATTCTGTCGTACCGGTAAGATTTGCGACATTCGGGCACGCTAAAGCGTGCACTACGAACACCCCCTCTCGTCACACCGCTCCTGCGGTGTGACGCCCCTTTGCCGCTCCCGCGGCATTCCACAAGCGTAACGAAATGCCACTTACCCCGAAAGTCCGCACCTGATATCGAAAACACCGGGCAGAAATTTCACCGAACTGTGAGTTTATCACAGAAAGAAACCACGTGCTTGCGTATCTTGCTCCTGATCTTCCAGCTATGTTTTGGAGGGCACGACCCATTCACATCAACATTATTCGGGAGGTAAGTTATGAAGCTCAACGTCGGATCCGCAGACAAAGTCGTCCGTTACATTCTCGCCCTGGTCTTCTTCAGCCTGTATTTCGTGCTCGAAGGCAACATGCGCTATCTCGCGTTCATCGGCATCGTGCCGTTGGTCACGGCGCTGATGTCCTGGTGCCCGCTGTACAGCCTCTTCGGCATCAGCACCTGCTCGACGAAGAGCAACAATTAAAGCAGAGCACTATCTTCGCTCCGACCAGGGCTTGAATGCAAAAAGCCGGTGCAGTTTATCCATGCACCGGCTTTTCCGTTATGGAGTGATTCGCTTTTTTCATTCATCGACCGGTTGTGCTTTGTTTCACCGGGTTTGCCTGCTACCCTGTCACGCGACACCGAGAACCGTATCCTCGATGAGCAGATCGACGACGTCTTTGAGGTCACCTGTTTCCTGGTATTTTTTCAACTGCCGGTCTGCGCTCGTACCGGTTCGCATCATCTCCTTGACGTATCCCACCTCTTCACGGCAGCCCAGCTCATCGACGACGTCATCGACAAAATCGAGCATTTCTTCGAGCAGGAAGCGCACGGGAATTTCCTCTTTTTTGCCGAAGTCGATCAGTTTGCCGTCCAGGCCATCGCGGATGGCGCGCCACTTATTTTCCGCCAGCAGAGCGGTGCGGTAATGCCGCCAGCTCTGGTTGCGTTTGCGCAGGATAACCAGCTTGGCAACCAGCGCCTGCAGCAGCGCAGCGATGGCGAGCACCTCATCCACGCGCGTGGTGCAGTCGCAGATGCGGAATTCAAGGGTGGGGAATTTCGGATGCGGGCGGATATCCCACCAGATTTTCGTCGGCTCCTCGATGCAGCCTGTGCTGATCAGGGTGTCGATGTAACTGTCATAAGCGTCTGCGGATTCGAAATACTCAGGCAGTCCGGTGCGCGGCAGGTCTTCGAAAACCACGCTGCGGTATGACTTGAGGCCCGTATCATTGCCGAGCCAGAAGGGCGAGGACGTGGACAGAGTGAGAATATGCGGCATGAAATAGCGCATCTGGTTCATGATGTCGATACGCAGTTCGCGGTCCGGAATTCCGACGTGAACGTGCATGCCAAAAATCAGCAGCCGGCGCGCGATGTAGCGCATGTCCTTGGCCAGGCTTTTGTAGCGGTCTTTGTCTGTGAGAATTTGATCCTGCCAGCGCGAAAAAGGGTGGGTGCCGGCAGCGACGATCTTGCGGCCGTTCTGTTCAGCGATCTCGGCCACGACCCGCCGCAACCGCACCACTTCCTGGCGCGCCTCTTTGATGTTGCGGCAAACATGGCTGCCGATCTCTACCTGAGATTGCAGCATCTCGGGTTTGACCTGATCCCGAAAGACGATGGCACCCTTCTCCAGAAACTCTGAAATATAGGATGTCAGTTCGCGCGTCTTCGGATCGATGATCTGGTATTCTTCCTCGATGCCAAGAGTCAAATCTTCGAATTTCATACTCTTACTCCGTCAATTCAGGATGATAGTGAGCGCCAGCTCCTGCTGTACGGCGCTTTGCACTGTGCAGCCCGGCCGGCCGGATATTTTTGCATCCCGCCCCCGGCAGAGTGCGCATCTCTCACGACAGGCAGGCATGTCTCGCGATATGCATGTTTGTACACCCGGTGCAGCATGGGCACGCTGAAGCGTGCACTACGAACGCCCTCCTCTCGTCCCACCGCTCCCGCGGTGGGACGCTGCTGTTGCCCCGCATCGGCGGGGCAGTTCGCAAGCGTAACGAAATACCTCCTGCTCCGCAATCTTGCATGATGTCGGGTCCTCCGGAGAAATGAGCGACTTCCGGAGAAGGCACGCTAAAGCGTGCACTACGAACGCCCCCTCCTCTCGTCCCACCGCTCCCGCGGTGGGACGTCCTTTTTGCCGCTCCCGCGGCAGTTCGCAAGCGGAATGAAATACCTCCTGCGCCGAAATCTTGCATGATGTCGGGTCATCCGGAGAAATGAGCGACTTCCGGGCAGGGCACGCTGAAGCGTGCACTACGAACGTGTTTGGCTCACGTCCTTATCTCACCGTGTTCACCCGATATCCGGCTTCACAGCAGCCTAACCTGCTGATAATCAGCCAATTGCAGCGGGTGGTTTCCGAGATCATGTGTTTCAGAATATATTTTTCCTTCTGAAAAAGCAAGCTTTTTGGGGCAGAAACAGGGTGGGCAGGGCTTTGCTGATGGCGCAGTCTTTCCCGGCGGTTGAATTTGTTTTGACTTTTTTGTGCGAAATTGATAAAATGTCCGGCATGACATGTCTATATTGCCCGCCGCACCTGTGAACACACATCCCGTAGCTTGGCCATCTTTTTTCAACTCACGAATTGCGATCCCGATATCTGAGCGCATCAGTTTGGCGCGGGGGAGTCGGAAAAGCTGAAAAAACCTTGTTCGCGAATGTATTTTTGAAGTTGTCCTGTTGCTCAATGAAGCGGTACCTTTTCACCCGTACTGCCTGCGGATCGGACTAGTGAGCGGGAGCAGGCAGCCACGCTGGCGAGATGCCGGCACGGCGCTGTGCCTCAGTCCGAATGACGCAAAAGGCCGCGCGGCGAGGTACAGACGAATTCTCATGAATAATGCAGGTTACGTTTTGTGAATTTTCGGGTTATCAACTACCCTTCTGCCATGAAAAAAATATGCGTTTTGATCTGCCTGTCCGCATTTGCTGTTTCGCTGCAGGCACAGCAGATTCTTTTTGAGGACAATTTCAATTCCTTCAGC
>DRLW01000193.1 GCA_011375275.1 Bacteroidota bacterium | reverse complement strand
CCCTCGAACACATGCGTGAGCACATTCCCGCGGTTGTGCATGTGGATGGCACAGCGCGCGTGCAGACCGTGACCGAGGAAAACAATCCAGCTTATTATCGCCTGATTTCCCGTTTCCGGGAGCTGACCGGCATCGGACTGGTGTTGAACACCTCGCTGAACGTCAAGGGCGAGCCGATCGTGTGCACCCCTGCCGAAGCCGTGCAGTGCTTTCTCGTCGGGGGCATGGATGAGATGGTGATCGGAGAGTATGTGCTGAGCAGAGAAGACCTGCCCGGCAGCGCGCTGACGGCAGACCTCACGCGTCAGGATAAGCGCCTGAACATCCCGACGCGCACCGGCAGAATCAACGGCTTTACCAACATCGATCTGCCCGGCAGCCCGTTTTTCAGTGAGATGCAGTCGCCGTTCGATGACCTGAGAGAGATACAGGACGGCAGCATCGAGCTGATTCACACGCATAATTTTCTGCATACCCTCGAGTTGGAGCAGATTCGCCGCATGCTGCGCGAATGGGCGCGCGTACTCATGCCCGGCGGTGTGCTGATCGTCGAAGTGCCGGATGCGGCACGGGCGCCATTGCCCGACAGCACCCGCGCGGAGATACTGCGGCGCGGCGTGCACTTCACCGTGCCGGAACAGGAACGAACGGCCCTGAATGCCGCCCGGTTGCAGGCGATTCTCGACGAGGCAGGCTTTATCGGCTTTACCTTGAATGAGCAGTCGCCGTTTCACCCGGAAAAACACGACCTGCTCACGGCGCAGGCAAAACGCCCCGCTCCTGAACCGCGGGTTGCCGAAACAGAACAGAATGAAATCCGGACGCTGGACTTCAGCGAGCTGATGGCCGCCCGCTCTGCGCATGCGCCGGACAAAAGCGTGCAGGAGGTGTGAGATGATTCAGGTTTTTAAACCGTGGTATGATGATGAGGAAATTCTCGCCGTTGCCGAGGTGATCAAATCCGGCTGGGTCGGGCTTGGCCCGAAAACAGCGCAGTTCGAGAAGGAGTTCGCGGAATTCAGCGCGGTGAAACACTGCGTCGGCCTGAATTCCTGCACTGCTGCGCTGGACATGGCGCTGAAGCTGCTCGATGTCAATCATGGCGATGAGGTGATCGTTCCAACCATGACGTTTGTCTCTACAGCCCATGCTGTGGCCTACAACCTGGCCACTCCGATCTTTGCAGACTGCGATGAGCACACGCTGAATATCGATATCGACGACGTTGCGCGCAAGATTTCCAGCCGCACCAAAGCCATCATCGTGGTGCACTACGGCGGCCGCCCGGTCGATCTCGACCGTCTCAAACGCGTGGCCGGCGATATCCCGATCATCGAAGACTGTGCGCATGCTGCCGGATCGCGCTACAAGGGAGTTCCCGTCGGTGGCATCGGTCGCATCGGTTGCTTCAGTTTTCATGCTGTGAAAAATCTGGCCATGGGCGAGGGCGGGGCCATCACCCTGAACGATACTGCCCTGGCTGAGCGCGCCAAGCGTTTGCGCTGGCTCGGAATCGACAAAGGCACCTGGGACCGGACCAAACTCGACCGCAGCTACTGGTGGGAGTACAATGTCAACGAAATCGGGCTGAAGTCGCATCTCAACGACATTGCCTCGGCAATCGGACTGGTGCAACTGCGCAAGCTCGAAGCGGCAAACGCCCGCCGCCGTGAGATCGTTGCTCTGTATCGCGAAGGCCTGCGGGGCGTTGAGCGGGTCATCATGCCGCCGGAAGATGGCGGTGATTTTGAATCCGCCTGGCATCTGTGCGAGATCAAAGCCCAGCGCCGTGATGATCTCAGCTTATACCTGCGCGATCGCGGTATCAACACAGGTGTGCACTACAAGCCGATTCACATGTACCGCTGCTACGGCAACCGCACGATGTTGCCGGTGAGTGAACGGATATTTCCGACCCTGCTGACTCTGCCGCTGTATCCGGCCCTGCGCAACAGCGAGGTCGAAATGATCATCGATACCATCAGGGCTTTTTATGAGCAACATTGATACAGAAACCCCGGCACCCGTTCTGCTCAAACGTCTGCGGCAGGGCGTTTTCTCTGAACAGCTCGCGTTTACCCTCGCGACCGGCGAGATGTGCCGTCTGCGTCCGGTTGAAGTGAGCCGCGGCGATGCTGAGCTGCTGGCGCGCTGGCGCAGAGAACACAGGGAAGCTTTTTTTTCCTGGGTAACGCCGGCGGCGGATGACACGCTGCGCTGGCTGCAGGCCTATTCCGGTCGGGCGGATGATGTGTTGTTCATGGTGCTCGGTCCGGATGGCACGCCGGTCGGGCAGATGGGAGTGTACGATATCGATTTCCGCAATGGCCGCGCTGAGTTCGGCCGAGTGATCCGGGGTGAAAAGGCACCCGCAGACACGATGCGGGCTGCGGTTGAGAAGGTGCTCGAGATCAGCCAGACGCTGCTCCGGCTTTGCGAGCTTCACCTCGAAGTCTTTGAAAACAACACACCGGCCATCTCCCTGTACCGGCGCTGCGGGTTTGTGGAATCGGGCAAAATTTTATACGAGATGACCTTTGATGAGCAGCACGGCGTCCGCTGGCAACCCGGGGT
>DRLW01000192.1 GCA_011375275.1 Bacteroidota bacterium | reverse complement strand
GACGACAGCACCGGCATCGATCCGCGCGAGCGCGGTGGCGATTATGCCACACAGGCCGGTAAGCTCGGGGAGTTCAGCATACCCTTCATCGCTGCCGGGGACTATCGCGTCTTTGCAGTTGCCGACCGGGGTAACGGGGTTTATGACCCGGTTGAAGACCGTATCGGCGTGGCTGACCGGGATGTGCATATCGACACGTCGTACAGCGCGGTGCGACCGCTGTTGTTCCGCATGGCGCGGGAAGATACCCTCGGCCCGGTGCTGCGCAGCGCCGGCATGACCACGCCCGAAGTCATCGAAGTGCGCTTCGATGAGCAGGTTGAGGCAGCGGACAGCCTGCAGCACCGGCATTTCACGCTGCTGAATGCGCGCGGTGACAGCATCGCCGTGCGGGCGGTTGTGCCCTCGCCTTTTGATGAAAAGGTTTATTACCTCCGCATCGCCCCGCAGGCGGCAGGGGATAGCCTGAGGCTGCAGGTCACCGGGCTGCAGGATCGTGCCGGCAATGCCATGGCTGCTGAGTTCAGCAGCGTACGCTTTGCCCGCAGTACCGGGGCGGATATCCTGGCGCCACGCATCGTGCGCGTGCTGCCGGAGACCGGAACCGGGCTGATGCTGAACGAACCGGTACGCATTCTGTTCAGCGAATGGATGCAGCCGCCTGACTCTCTCTCCGGCGTGCAGGTGACCGATACCTCCGGCACAGTGCTGCCGGTGCGCATCCGCCAGCCTTCTCCCTTTGCCCTGGAGGTAGCCCCGCAGCAGCAATGGCCCGGGAAAACGCAGATTTTTCTGCACATCACAGCAGATGAGTTCCGCGATCTTGCCGGCAACGCGTTGTTCGATACCACAGCCGCGCGCGCCGTGCGCACGATCAACCCGGATACGCTCACCGCCATCCGCGGCGAGGTGGTGATTGCGGACAGCACGGTGCACGCGCCGATCTTTCTCACTGCCAGACAGGTCGAAGGCGGGGACATCGTCCGCACCACGCAAACCGACAGCAGCGGGCGGTATGCGTTTGAAAACCTGCTGCCCGGTATCTATCTCATCGATGGATTTTTCGATCGCAACGGTAACGGCCGTTATGATTTTGGATCTGCTGTGCCTTTTTCGCCCGCCGAACGTTTTTTCCTCTATCCGGATTCGATCAAAATCCGTTCGCGCTGGCCGAACGAGGGCAATGTGATCGAAGTGAAATGATGGGTGATTCGTAATCTGTTGTTGTGATTGAGACGCACGGCCATGCGTCTCTACAATCGTCACAATCCATTGTGCACCCTCAATTTTTTCGCAAACCGAAATCACTATCATCATTTGCCGGTGGTTTTAAATCGGCGATCAATACAAAAATCGATGATTATATTGACGAATATGGATTGAACATTCCCAAACACAATCGAAACAACCATTTTTTTCAACCCAATTATCATGACCATATCATCCGGAATGAAAAGGAATATTATCGTATAAAAAATTACATCATCAACAACCCATTGAATTGGAAGGATGATAAATTTCATCCATCGAACCCGGATCCGAAACGATGAAAATTACAGAACCCGGGCAGATATAACAGGAACGTCAACCTGACCGAAAAGCACGGGGTGTAAAGCAGAATTTTTCAGTTTGTCGCTGCGTTTTTTCGGCAGCTTGCCGGCAATCCGGTGAACCGTCTGCACTGAACAAAACGCACATCAATCCAAAGTATCGAAATACAAATACAGCAGGAATGAACATGCAGTCTCTCGCCTATCGCAACAGTGAGCTTTATTTTGAAAACCAGCCGATCGCCGGGCTTGCCGGGGAGTATGGCACGCCTCTTTATGTGTACAGCATGCCGGCGATCGAAGCGAATTTCCAGCGCATGCAGCAGGCTTTTTCCGGGCATGAGCATCTCATTTGCTATGCCTACAAAGCCAACAGCAATCCCGCCATTCTCAAACGGCTTGCCGAGCTTGGCGCCGGGGCGGATGTGGTTTCGCTGGGCGAGCTGAAGCTGGCCTTGCAGGCGGGAGTGCCGCCGGAAAAAATCGTTTTTGCCGGCGTGGGCAAGCGCGATGACGAGATCGAGTTTGCGGTGCGAACGGGCATTCGCGCGCTCAACGTCGAGTCGGAAATGGAGATGGACGTCATCGCGGAAATCGCGCAGAAGATGGGCGTTCAGGCACGCATTTCCCTGCGCCTGAATCCGGATATCGATATCCACGGCCACCCCTACATCACCACCGGCCGGGAAAGCGACAAGTTCGGCATCCGCCTGCAGACAGCGCGCTCCCTGATGCAGCGCATCCGTTCCATGCCGTCGCTGAAACTCGTGGGGCTGCACGCACACATCGGCTCGCAGATCACCGAGCTGGCTCCGTTTGTGCGCGAGGGCGAGATGATGCGCGAGCTGGCCAATGAGGCACAGCAGCTCGGGCATGAGCTCGAATACATCGACGTCGGCGGTGGGCTGGGAATCCGCTACGAAGCGGCAATCACCCCCGCACCGGACAGTCGCGGCGAGGATGACCTTGCCATCGAGCCGGCTGAAATCGCTCAGGCGTTGCTGGCTTCTCTGGCCGGACTCGGGCTGGAAGTGGTTTTCGAACCCGGCCGCTCACTGGTGGCCAACGCCGGTGTGCTGCTGACGCAGGTGCTGTATCTGAAAGATGCCGGGGCGCGGCAGTTCGTCGTCGTCGATGCCGGCATGACCGAGCTGATCCG
>DRLW01000191.1 GCA_011375275.1 Bacteroidota bacterium | reverse complement strand
CTTAATGAAGAGTAGTCGTCTTTTTTATAAAACCCAAAGATGGTCTGCGGGATGATCTGGTTCATGTTCTGCACAGGGTTACAAATAAACGCTATTTATGAGTCAATCGTCCGGTTATCCGCTTAAGTCAGCACGCACGGCTGCATCTTTTCAACCAGTCCGCCTGGTGCAGGCACGTGCCCGAAAAGATGAGATCCCGGCACTTCGCTTCGCTTTGGCCGGAATGACAGATATCGATATCTGCATCAGGCGCGATTCGCTGAGTGAGCCGGATAGCCGGACGTCCATGGTGATACGTCGAGTCAAACAGAGGAAGGTCTTATGGAAAGCGCTAACTATCTGGAGTATCTTTTTGCCGCTTATACGGTTTTTTGGCTGGTGATTTCAGGCTATATCTATACGATCGCCCGCAAGCAGAAAGCTCTCGAGCAGGAACTCGAAGCAGTCAAGAGCGAAATGCAGCAGTAGCCCGGGGTGTTGTGTTGAGCTGAGTTTGGTTGATGCAAATTGGTTCATGACCGGCGGAGCGCCATGCAACGAAATGTGTGCGCACCTCAGGCGAGCCATTCGTTGACGCCATGCTGGCGATCGAGCTCCAGGACGAGTTTTTTCAGGAAGGCATCGTACTCCTGCAAGCGGTCATCGAGGCGGATAGCTGCCCGCAGGTTGTTGATGACGTTGTCGTAGTCTTCGTGCAGCAAAGAAATATAGGCCAGAGCCAGATAGGCGTGCACGCTGCGAGGGTTGAGCTTGATTGCTTTGAGAAATTCCTGCTTTGCTTTGATGGTCATATTGACCAGAATGTAGAGGTTGCCGAAAAAACAGTGCACCGCTTCGCTGTCGGCGATGGCTTTGCGGACTTTCATAAATGCGATCAGCGATTCCTGGAAATGGCCATTCTGATAGTGCTCGAGAGCGGTTTTGATAGCTGCGGTATTGCCGCGGAATTCGTATTTGCGATATAAAAGTTGCCGGACAGGAAAAGCCTGCAACATTTCCCGGTGGAAATATTTTTCCAGGCTTTCGAAGCGCTTGCGCGGCGTTTCTGCACTTTTGTGATTGCTGCCGTGCTGCTGGGCTGCCAGGCAGGCCCGGATGCGCTCATATCCCAGTGTCTGATAACGCTCGCCGAGCAGGTCCATCAGCTCGTTGATGCGTGCCTCCGGATGCTTTTCCGCAACCCGCCATAAATGCTCCTCCTCCTCGAGCGTCAGAAACCGATCCTGCGCTTCGGGCGTGCGCGTGCCCTGCGGCAGATCGAGGTCTGGCAGCATGTTTTTCAGTGTGACCATGCTGACGTCATTTTCGAGGGTCTCTCCAAGGGTAAACTGCTCGATAGCATTTTGAGCTTCCACGAGAAAAGGGGTCGGCTGCATGTGTCCGTATTTGCGGATCAGCTTGACCATGCGCTTCATGCCGAACTGCTCTCCCCATGCATTGCGGGCAGAGAGAGCGCCATCGGACATGATGATGAGCATGTCATGCTGCTGCAGGCGGATCTCTTCGCTGCGCAGGCTGGGCAGGCTGTTGCCGGGCCGGCCGCTGTAGTCCCTGAATGCATGCGGTGCCAGACCCAGGGCGTTGCCCTCAGTGGTGAGACGGAATAGTTGTTTCTCGTTGGGGCGATAGAGCAGCACAGGAATATGGCCGGCGCTGGCAAAATTGATCGTACGGTTCTGCTGATCGAAGAGGATGTAAAAAGCAGGCACACCAGTGGCTGTGCGCAGGTTTTCACTGAAAAAAGTATCCAGTGCTCGCAGCATGGCAGCGGCCGAAGTGCCGGGCTTCTGGTCACGCAGGGCAGATTTCAGTACGGTTACGTCCTCGAGGGAAGAGCGGATGGTGGCAGGAATGTGCGCCAGCAGGACTCCGATCCGATTTTCGCCGAACATCATCAGATCGACGATATCCATTGCAGCAGATTGCCCGCGGATGTTGAGGAAATCGACCAGAAGACCGCTGCGTTGCTGATGCGCCTTTGGAATGTAGGGAAAGACGCTTTCTTCGAACGATTGCCGCAGGTCGTGGTGCGTCTCGTCGGTCGTGATCCGGTTACGGATTTTGTGCCAGTTTTTTGTGATATCACCCTGCATGGGCATCGGTCACCATCGCTAAAGTCATGGAATCAATACTCGTGCACTCGTGGTCCGGAAGCGGATGCTGGAGATGGGTTAGACAAGTGGAATCCCCCCGATATGCACGAAACTAATATATTGCAGGATCGAGGGGATGTCAAGCAAGAACGTGTTGGCGAACTTTTTATTTTACTAACATTAGGCGGCTTATTCGCCGATGATTTTCACGACGATTCGTTTGCGGCGCCTGCCGTCAAATTCTGCGTAAAATATCTGTTCCCACGTGCCGAGATCGAGTTCTCCGGCTGTAATCGGTACCACCACCTCGCGTCCCATGATCTGGCGTTTGAGGTGGGCATCGCCATTGTCTTCACCAGTGCGGTTGTGGCGGTAATGCGAGATCGGTTCGTGCGGGGCAAGTTGCTCCAGCCAGTCGTCATAATCCTCGATCAAGCCAGGCTCGTCATCATTGATATACACCGAGGCCGTGATGTGTTGCGCGGCAACCAGGCACAAACCTTCCTGCACACCGCTTTTTCGTACCAGCGCCTCCACCTGGGCGGTGATGTTGATGTAGTCCCGGCGGGTCGGGGTTTCAAACCAGAGATACTCTGTCAGGGATTTCATGGCGCTCCTCCTGAGTTCATGAACTGTTTTTCCGGATCGGCTGTGTCATGTTCGGGCCCGGGTTACCGGCCGGGGTCATCGAGCTCGCACCATTTGCCCTCGCCCTCCCAGACACGCAGGGTGAATGGGAAGGACATGCGCTCACGAAACCGCTTTTGCAGAAGAAGCGCGATGTTCTCCACAGTCGGATAGTCGATGAAGTCATTCCAGCAACGATGATCGTATTCAGCCAGAGTCTCGCGCAATGTGCTCTTCAGGTCGGCAAAATCGATGATCATGCCATCGCGCGGATCGCCCTCGATGATCAGCTCGATTTTATAAGTGTGACCGTGCAATGTGCCGCATTTTTTGTGACCGGTCAGGTAGTGCGCACAGTCGATGTGTTCTATATATCCGAGTTTCATTTATGATCTCCTTCATCGGCATTTTTGCAGCCCAGAATATACACATCGCCGGGCAGTTAGACAAGGCAAATCCCCACATGCCCGTACCTTTGCTCCGGCATCGCCGTCTCCGCCTGATATCATAGTTCCATGTCCGGAATTCTGCCTGTTTTCCCTTGCCGGAAAGCTGAATATTTTTAGCTTCTTTCTTTTGATCCGCGCTAACGATTCACTTGTTGCATGGGTACGGCTTTTTCGCGTCATTCCGCTATCCACCGATCGCAGGTGCCCGGCCCGTGGGCTGCGCTTCGAGCAGATGGTGGGCTTCCCCCGGTTAACTGCTGTACCCGGCCCAATTTTTGGGATTGTTGAGGAAATAATCGCGGATATGACCCGCGGTGTAGGGGCGACCAGCAGGTCGCCCCTACAGCCACCATCAAAAATGATTGTGTTGCCAAACGGTGTAAATATCGGTGTTTTGGCGAAACCATTTGGTGATGCCGATTTAAAATCCACGTGTAATGGCGCCAATGGATTTGGGGATAATTTTTTGATGTTTGTTTCGTTGTCGCCCGTAGGGGTTCAAAATTTTGAACCCCTACAATTTT
>DRLW01000190.1 GCA_011375275.1 Bacteroidota bacterium | reverse complement strand
TACGAGCTCATCGTATCCGAGACCGGCAAGCGCACGGTTTTTTTCGGTAAATTCGCCGGCTACGCTGGCATGATCGACTCTCTTTGGGCCTGGGGACAGCGGCTGGCCCTCGAAGGCATCGACACACCCTTCGCCCGGCTGCGTCAGGCAAAGGAATACGCCAGTCTTGAGGCAGCAAAGCAGGCGATTCGCTCCGTGGGGGAGGAGCTGCGTCGCAACGGTCTGCCGCAGGCAGCAGCCCCCCTGATCTGCGGTTTTACCGGCCGCGGTAATGTCGCTCAGGGAGCTCAGGAAATTTATGACCTGTTGCCGGTGCAGGAGTTGTCGGCACAGGAGTTGATGAAAGCCGCCACCCGTGAGGAGCTTCCGGGTGACCGGGTGTACAAAGTGGTGTTCAGCAAAGCCGACTGGTTGCGGCGTAAAAATGCTGAAGCCGCATTTGACGATACGCACTTCAAGGCACACCCGGAGCAGTACGAGAGTTATTTTGCGGATTATCTGCCTTTTTTGTCCATGGTCATCAACGGTATTTTCTGGCTGCCCGGCCAGCCGCGGTTGATCAGCAAACAGGATGTGCACGACCTGTACCGGAGCGGGCAGCAACCGCGTCTGCGTGTCATCGGTGACATCAGTTGCGATATCGATGGCTCGGTGGAGGTCACGCTCAGGGCGACCAGTGCGGATAATCCGGTTTTTGTTTATGACACTGACAGCGGAACGGCTTGTGATGGTTTTGCCGGACACGGTCCTGTGGTTATGGCTGTTGACAAGCTGCCCACCGAACTGCCGCGTGAGGCCTCGCAGTTTTTTGGCGATGCTCTGCTTCCGTATGTCCCGGCTCTTGCCGCTACTGATTTTACCCGATCCTTTGAGGAGTTGTCGCTGCGGGAAGACCTCAAACAGGCGATTATCGCGCACAATGGCCAGTTGACGCCGCGTTTCGGTGCTCTCCGGCAGGCGATTGCCGCTGCCCAGGCCGGGGCGTAGAGTCCTTAGTCCTCGCCCACTGTTTTCTCTGTGTCATGCAGCAGGTCTGTTGTTCAGAAAAAGAAGCATGGGCTCCCCCATGTTATTCACACATCAGCATCTTTTGTAAGAGCTGTCAGATCAGGATAGTCAGATGAAGAAAATACTGGTTCTCGGTGCCGGCTTTGTCGCCCGCCCATTGGTGAATTTTTTGCAAACATTTGATGACCTCGAACTGAGCGTCACCGGGTTGACGGTTGCTGAGGCCAGGGCCGTGACGGGCGAGCACCCGCGGTCATCAGCTCTCGCGGCCAATATCGATGATGCCGCCGCAATTTTGGAACTGATCCGGCAGCATGACGTGGTCATGAGCCTGCTGCCTTTTGATTTTCACGTCAAAGTGGCGCGCCTGTGCATCGAAGCAGGGCGGCCGATGGTGACGACGTCCTATGCGCGCGAGGATATCCACGCGCTCGATGCAGCGGCCCGCGATAAGGGCATTCTCATCCTCATGGAGATGGGGCTGGACCCCGGCATCGATCACATGTCAGCCATGCGCGTCATCGACCGGGAGCGCGCTGCCGGCGGCCGGATCGTCTCCTTTAAATCCAGTTGCGGGGGTATTCCTGCGCCGGATGCGGATACCAATCCGTGGCACTATAAATTTTCCTGGAGTCCACGCGGTGTACTCGCCGCGAGCAAGAGCGGTGCCCGCTACCTCGATGCCGGCAGAGTTGTCGAAGTCCCCAATCGCGATATGCCCGGGCACACGTGGGAAATGAAAATCGGCGATATGCAGCTCGAAGCCTATCCGAACCGGGACTCCCTGCCCTATATCGATTATTATCACCTCGAAGGCATCGAGACCATGGTGCGCTGCACCCTGCGTTACCCGGGATGGGTGCGCTCCTTTCAGAGCCTGAACCGCCTCGGCCTGCTGGATGAAACAAGCCTGTCGAGAAACGGTGAAGTGTCGAACCGGCAGATGCTGCGCAGGATTTTATCCGTGCCCGAAGATACTGTGCTGGAGGAGTACATCACTGAAGAGGATGGGCACGAGACGACGCTGCTGCGACAACTGCAATGGCTTGGCGCCACACGCGACGACGTCCTGCAGCCGATGCCGGATGATGCCAGCCCGCTGGTTTTTCTCATGCATCTGATGATCGATACCATGCAGTACAGCGAGGGGGAACGCGATATGGTCGTCCTCAACCATGATTTTATTTCAGAAATCGATGGCCGGCGCAAAAAAATCACCTCGACGCTGGTCGAGTATGGTGAGCCGGGTGGCAGCAGTGCGATGTCACGTACGGTCGGTCTTCCGGCAGCGATCGCCTGCAGGCTGCTGGTGGATGGCAAAATTCCTTTGCATGGTGTACATATTCCGGTACGGCCGGAAATCTATAATCCGGTGCTGGATATTCTCGCAGAGAAAAAAATAATTTGTCATGATCGAGAAGAATGGTTATCATTCTAACTTCAGGGGTTTATTAATCGGAGTGGATTCGTCTCTGTTGATTTGGTGTGCAGTATTGTGACGGATGGTGGGTTGCAGGAGGTCGGTGCCAGCGACGCTGGAGCGTCGGGAGTGGCGTCACACCGCAGGAGCGGTGTGACGAGAGGATAGATTGGGTTGGTCTCTGTTGATTTGGTGTGCAGTATTGTGACGGATGGCGGGTTGCGGGAGGATAGTGCCAGCTACGCGGGAGCGTCGGGATTAGCGTTACACCGCAGGAGCGATGTGACGAGAGGATAGGGCGGTGAGTCGGGATGGGACATCGCAGGGTAGTCCAACAGTCGGGAAGCCGGTACATGACTCGTTGGATATCATGAACCGAATTTGAACCGGCAACGGGAATCTCATCATGGGTGAAAAAGCTCACAACGAAACCATACTCGATATCGCACGCCTTTTGCCGCATACGCTGAAGAATTTTCTCACCGGTTTGCGACTGAGCATCGACGAACTGCATGACCTGCTTGCTGAGCACAACCTGCAGGATCACACGGATTTCCAGGTCTCTTGCTCGGAACTGGGCAAGGGCATGGAGCGACTCAACCGCCTCGGTGGCGCTCTGCGGGAGCTTTTCGTTATCGAAGAGCTCGCCCCGGAGCCGTTTGACCTCGGTGAGCTTCTGCGAGAACAGATACTGCCCTGGTTTGCAGAAAAGCACAGCGATCATTTTTTGGAATACACCGCCGGAAGCGCGCCGGCCACCGTACTGGCGGACAAGAGAGGAACTGAACTGTGTCTGCAGCATGTGCTCAGCAATGCCGTTGCCGGCAGCAGCGGGAATGCGACGGTTTCTCTGAGCGTGGCTGCGGAAGAAAACGGAACCAGCCGCGTCGTGGTTACCGTGACAGACCGCGGTAGTGGTATCCCCGGGCATATCCAGGAGCGCTTGTTTCAGCCTTTTGTATCCGGCTGGCCCAATGGGGTCGGTATGGGGTTGTTTGTCACAAAGGAGTTTATGCACCGCACCGGCGGCGAGGTGCAGATAGAAAGTGAGCCGGGCAAAGGAACGACAGCCCGGTTGTTTTTCCCCGCTGACGGTGATGCTGGAAAAATCTGACATGAGCATGAAAGCCAAAGCACGTATTCTGATCGTCGATGATGACGTCACTATATGCCAGAATCTTTCGCGCATTCTCAAAAAAAATGATTATGTGACAGTCATCACCAATTCCGCGTCCGAGGGGCTGCAGGCTCACGATGCCGGCCGGATCGATCTCGTCCTGCTCGATCTGCACATCGCTGAGTCAGATGGCCTGTTGATAGCGGAAAAGATGCTGCGCAGCCATCCTCATATTCCCATCATTCTCATCTCTGGCTATGCTACTATCGCCCGTGCCGTCGAGGCGACAAAGCTCGGGGTTTTTGATGTCCTCGAAAAGCCTCTGGATCGCAACCGCCTGTTGATCACCGTGCGCAATGCGCTCTATCGGGGGAATCTGGAAAAGGAAATCGTCCGGCTGAAGGACGAGACTCTGAATCGGTATCAGATGATCGGTGAATCAGAGAAGATCCGGGAAGTGTACGAACGCATCGATAAGCTGGCGGATACGGATTCGCCGGTGCTGATTTCCGGCGAAAACGGCGTGGGCAAGGAACTGGTAGCCACGGCTCTGCACGCCCGTGGCCGCCGGGCCGCCGGGCCGATGGTGAAAATGAACTGTGCTGCGATTCCACCCGATTTGCTGGAGAGTGAGCTGTTCGGGTACGCCCGCGGTGCTTTCACCGGTGCTGATGAGAAGAAGCCGGGCCGGATCGAGCACGCTGCCGGCGGCACACTCTTCCTCGACGAGATCGCTGATATGGCTATGAGCGCTCAGGTCAAAGTGCTGCGTTTTCTCGATACCGGTGAAATCCAGAAGCTGGGTGACTCCAGCCCGATCCGCGT
>DRLW01000189.1 GCA_011375275.1 Bacteroidota bacterium | reverse complement strand
GGGAACAGAAAGGCTATTTCAAGGCCCGAATCGTCGATGCCACGAAGAAATTCTATTATCTGAATATGTTCCCCTACCCTTCGGGACAGATGCATGTCGGTCACGGCCGCAACTGGCTGATCGGCGATGCTTATTGCCGCTATCTGATCATGCACGGTTACAACGTCCTCAACCCGATGGGTTACGATGCCTTCGGCCTGCCGGCAGAAAACGCGGCTATCGACAACGGGGTGCATCCCAAGGAATGGACGTACAAAAACATCGAGACTTTCCGGCAGCAGTTCCGCCAGTGGGGCGTGGTTTTTGACTGGGACCGTGAATTTGCCACCTGTGATCCCTCCTACTATCGCTGGAATCAGTGGTTGTTCATCCGCATGTATGAGAAAGGCCTGGCGTACCGCAAAGCTGCTGTAGTCAACTGGTGCCCGGGTTGCGATACCGTGCTCGCCAACGAACAGGTTGTGGATGGCAAGTGCGAGCGCTGCGGCTGTGAGGTCAACAAAAAGAATCTGACCCAGTGGTTTTTCAAAATCACTGACTATGCTCAGGAACTCATCGACGATCTCGACAAGCTCGAGCACTGGCCTGAGCGGGTCAAGACCATGCAGCGCAACTGGATAGGCCGCAGCGAAGGGGCTGAAATCATTTTTGAGCTGGCCGGCAGCGAGGAAAAACTCACGGTGTTCACCACCCGGCCGGACACCCTGTACGGCGCGACCTTCATGGTGCTGGCGCCGGAACATCCCCTGGTAAAAACGCTGACCACCGAAGACAGACGCGAAGCCGTGAGCCGTTACGTCGAAAACGCGTCGCGGCTGAGTGACATCGACCGCCAGAGTGCCACGCGTGAGAAAACCGGCGAGTTCATCGGCGCTTATGCCATCAACCCAGCCACGGGCAAAAACATCCCGATCTGGATTGCCGATTACGTCCTCATGGGCTACGGTACCGGCGCCATCATGGCCGTACCGGCGCACGACCAGCGCGACTTCGAGTTTGCGCGCGAATTCGGTCTCGACATCGTGCCGGTCATCCAGCCTGAGGGCCAGTCTCTGCAGGCTGAGGACATGCAGGAAGCCTACGTGGCCAGCGAGGGCGTCATGGTCAATTCCGGAGAGTTTGACGGCCTGCCTGCAGGCAGGGAAACCATCAGCAGGTTCATCGACTGGCTGCAGGAGAAAAATCTCGGCAGCGGCAAAGTCACTTTCCGCCTGCGCGACTGGCTGATTTCACGCCAGCGCTACTGGGGCACCCCCATTCCGATGATTCACTGCGAAAAATGCGGCATCGTGCCCGTGCCTGACAACCAGTTGCCGGTCGAACTGCCGGATGTCGAATTTCTGGGCAAAAAAGGCCTGGCAGAAATCAAAGAGTTTTATGAAACAGTGTGCCCGAAATGCGGCAGTGAAGCCCGGCGCGATACCGACACGATGGATACCTTTGTCGATTCCTCGTGGTACTTCCTGCGTTTTCTGTCACCGGACGCGGAGGACAAAATCTTCCACACCGGCGTGGTCAACAACTGGCTGCCTGTCGATCAGTACGTCGGCGGTATCGAGCATGCTATTCTGCACCTGCTCTATGCCCGTTTCATCACCAAAGTCCTGCGCGATATGGGCTTGCTCAATTTCGACGAACCATTCTCGCGTCTGTTCACCCAGGGCATGATCACCCACCGGGCTTATCGCAGCAAAACTCTCGGCTGGGTGCCGCCGGATGATGTCAACAAGGATGGCACACACAAAGAGACCGGCGAAAAGCTGTACAGCGAGATCGCCAAGATGAGCAAGTCGAAGAAAAACGTCGTCTCCCCGGATGATATCATCGAGGCCTATGGCACGGATACGGAACGCCTGTACACGCTGTTTATGGGGCCGCCGGAGCGCGAAATCGAGTGGAGCGACGAAGGAGTGCGCGGAGCCTACCGCTTTCTGCGCCGGGTCTGGAATGTCGTCATCAGCCACAGAGAGACGGTCAAGGCCGGACGTGGGCAAAAAATCGACGGCAACAGCCTGAATGCCGCTGAAAAAGCACTCTGGAACAAACTGCACCAGACCATTGACGCCGTGACAAAGGATTTCACCTCCTTCCATTTCAACACCGTGGTCAGCAGTCTGATGGAGCTGTGGAATACGTTGCAGGATTATTTCAACAAGGCGAAGACACCCCATGAGGCGCTGATCTCGCAAACCATCGAAGCAGCCATCAAGATGCTGTCACCGATCTGTCCTTTCATCGGCGAGGAGATGTGGCGGGCAGTCGGCTATGAGGTTTCTGTACTGGAATCCCCCTGGCCGGAAGTCGATCCGGCCGGCCTGCAGAGTGACGAACTGGAAATCGTCATCCAGATCAACGGGACCGTGCGCGAGACCATGCTCGTGCCCTCTGCAGAGGCCAAAGACAAGGCGGCACTGGAAAAATATGCCCTGGCACATGAGGGCATCCGCAAACGCCTCGAGGGCAAAGAAGTGCGCCGCGTCATCGCCGTACCCGGCCGGCTGGTCAATATCGTGGTGTCATGATATCTGTGTGACGCCCCTGCTGTGCCGGTGTTCCTGCCGTCATCCTGCTGCCGCACGCCGCGCCCGAAACGCTGATGCCCGGCAGCGCAACATATTTATCAGGCCGGAGGCACCGGCAATCTCCGGAACTCTCCCCATCCTCCCCCCCGGAAACCTCGAACAGAGCAGTGGATGTGCGGCATTTTCACGATAAAAAGTCCGGGTATCCAGTTAACTCAGCAAACTGGGGCCGGCTCAGATACCGGCATGTGTCATTCCGGCCAGGCGCAGCGCAGTGCCGGAATCTCATCTTTTCTGGCACGTGCCCGAGTCTGGGAGATTCCGGTCTTCCCCTGCGGGAAAACCGAAATGACGGTTCTGGGGTAGACACGTGCTGTTGTCACCCGTTCTGGTTGAAAAAATGCAACCGTGCTGAGTCAACCACCACCGGCGT
>DRLW01000188.1 GCA_011375275.1 Bacteroidota bacterium | reverse complement strand
GCTGGCCATTCAGGTTGCCGAAGCGATGCAGCGCTATGCTTCACGCATGAAAGGCTTCCACATTTTGCCGATTTACGGCGGCCAGGCTTACGAAGGCCAACTGCGGCAATTACGCCGCGGTGTTCACGTCGTCGTCGGCACGCCGGGGCGGGTGATGGACCACATCAAACGCGGCACTCTTGACCTGAACAACATCAGTACATTCGTACTCGACGAAGCAGACGAAATGCTGCGCATGGGCTTCATCGACGACGTGCGCTGGATTCTCGACAAGACGCCGGATCACCGGCAAATCGCTCTGTTCTCAGCTACCATGCCGCCGGCCATCCGCAGCATCGCCATCACCTACCTCAAGGATCCGATCGAGATCACCGTCAAAGCCAAGACCAAAACCGTGGCAGCAACACGCCAGCGCTACTGGCTGGTTCGCGGGGTACATAAACTCGACGCCCTGACGCGTATCCTGGAAGCAGAATCATTTGAAGGGATGATCATTTTCGTGCGCACGCGCACGGCCACCATCGAGCTTGCCGAAAAGCTCGAGGCCCGTGGCTACGCTGCCGCCCCGCTGAATGGCGAAATCCCCCAGAAACAACGCGAACGTACCATCGAACGCCTGAAGGCAGGGAAACTCGATATCATCGTCGCCACGGATGTCGCGGCACGCGGCCTCGATGTCGAACGTATCAGCCATGTGATCAACTACGATGTCCCCTATGATACCGAAGCATACATTCATCGCATCGGTCGCACCGGCCGCGCCGGACGCAGCGGCGAGGCCATCCTGTTCATCGCCCCGCGCGAACGGCGCATGCTGACGATGATCGAACGCGCGACCCGGCAGCGCATCGAGCTGATGGAGCTGCCGAGCACAAAGGATATCAACGACAAACGCATCGCTGCATTCAAACAGCGCATCATCGAAACACAGCAATCGGAAGATACCAGCCTCTATCTCGGCATCATCGAACAACTCATCAGCGAACAGGATGCCTCTGCTCTGGAGATAGCAGCCGCGCTGGCCAAGATGATGCACAAGAATACGCCTCTGTTGCTGGAAAATCTGCCCCAACGCCCCTCGCGTGACATGCGCGGCGAGCCACGGCGCAACGGACGGCAGGAAAAGCGTGGTCGCAGAAGCCGGAACGATGACATCCCCATGGAACCCTACCGCATCGAAGTGGGCTTTGCCCACGGCGTGAAACCGGGAAATATCGTCGGAGCCATCGCCAACGAGGCCGGCCTGGACAGCAAGTTCATCGGCCGTATCGACATCCGTGATGACCACAGCATCGTCGATCTGCCCGAAGGCATGCCTCGCGACCTGCTGCGTGGCCTCAAGCACGTACGCATTTCCGGCCAGCAGATGCGCATCTCGCGCATGAAGCGCAAACCAGGCGCTTTCAAAGAAAACGGTGCCCCCAAAAGCAGACGAAAGAGCAAACTCATGGACTGAACCCTGCGCCGGGGTTCGAATATATCACCCTTGCGAAGGTTTGAAACCTTCGCAAGGGTAACGGTTTATTCGCGGATAAGCACGGCCATTCGGGATAACTGAAGAATTTCGCCCCACGGAGGGTTTGCGTGTAACCATCTAATAAAAATAAAGTTACACCGGATAATACAGGACGTGATGACTCTCAGGGGTAAAAAAAACGTCATATTTCAAATAAATGTTTGCTTTTCGAATTTCCCCGCCGTACATTGACACTCCATTAATCATTGTACCTGTTTTTCGCCTTTCTGCTTTTGGTGACAGACGTTTGTTGTAGCGGCACTCGTGTAACTCAAAAAAGAATTCGTGGAGAATGGTGCAAAAAAAACTATTCGAAACGATTTTTTTTTGCCCGGATCACAGGCTGAAGAACAAAGATGTACAGTAACACAATTTTTTTAACAAAGGATGTATCATGGAAACTGGAACAGTAAAATGGTTCAACAGTTCTAAGGGCTATGGCTTTATCACCCGCGAAGAAGGTGATGATGTCTTCGTTCATTACAATGCTATTCAAGGCGAAGGCTACAAAACCCTCGACGAAGGCGATCGGGTACAGTTCGAAATCGGACAGGGCCCCAAAGGTTTGCAGGCAACAAACGTCGTCAAGCTGTAAAAACGCTTTCATCAGAAAAACCCGACCACGAACAGTGGCCGGGTTTTTTTATGCCCGCCAGAACCGGCACCTCACACTCAAACACCCTTTGCACCTGTGTCGATTCGCCACACACCCCTATGCTCTGAACCGACACGATTATGCATGAACCGCACGATGGTAACGCTGGTTCAGTTCTTGCTGTTCGCATACCATCTCGATCCACTTCTCCCAATAATACCCTTCATAACAGGAGATTCAATCCATGCGTAGCCCTGCAAACCCCAGGCGTCCCTTCGCCCTGCTATCTGCCATTCTCATCATTTTGCCAGCACTGCTTATGCAAACACACACGCTCCAGGCCGAGCGTACGGGTGCAGCGAAAGATATCCACCCCCTGAAAGCTGAAAACAACCGGATCGAACATCCGCCCTGTCTGAAAAAATCAGGAGTGCGCAAGGGTTCCAGGAACGTCATGCTGCCATACTCCATGTGATGGCAGCTCGCCCTGTTTTTTCCTGCTTGATTCTGACTGTTTCCTCCGTTATTTTGCCGAATTACAAAATAACATCTGACTTCGAGGAACAGCCATGCCCCAGACGAACCGACTCATCTCTCTCGACGCTTTCCGTGGTATGACCATCGCCCTGATGATCCTGGTCAACAACCCGGGTAGCTGGAGCCACGTGTATGCCCCCCTTCGCCACGCCAAATGGCATGGCCTGACACCGACTGATCTCGTTTTTCCATTTTTTCTTTTCATCATGGGCGTTGCCATGGCGTGGTCTTTCGCACGCTATGCTGATACCGAGCATCCTCGGCGTGCTCTGTATCTGCGCATCATCCGCCGAACCGCCATTCTCATTCTCCTGGGCTGGGCTGGCGATATTTTCCCCCGCTTTGATTTCAGTTCGATGCGCATCCCCGGCGTGCTCGTACGGATCGGCGTATGCTATTTTTTCGCGTCACTGATCATCCTGAGCAGCAGCCCGAAGCGAATTTATCTCTGGACCGCAGGCCTGTTACTCTTTTATTGGCTGCTGATGGTTGCTGTGCCTTTCCCCGGCCGCGGCGCAGACCCGTGGGCGTTTGGCAGCAACTTCGCGCAATATATCGACAATCTGCTGCTCGCCGGCCACATGTGGAAGCCGGATTTTGACCCCGAGGGTATCATCAGCACCATTCCGGCGATTTCCAGTGTCCTAGTCGGTTATCTCACCGGTCTCTGGCTGCGGAACGACAAAACAGACTGGCATAAAATCGGCATTCTCTTCATCGCCGGCAATATCCTCGCCTTTGCGGGACTGGTCTGGAAACCGCTGATGCCGATCAACAAACAGCTCTGGACCGGCAGCTATGTTCTGTTCACCTCCGGCCTTGCCCTGCACGCCCTCGCCATGAGCTACTGGTTTGTCGATATGCTGGGACAACGGACCTGGGTAAAGCCCTTTGTCGTTTTCGGCAGCAACTCTCTGTTCGTCTATGTTGCCTCCGGCCTGATGGTCAACCTCCTGTTTCTCATCAAACTGAACAAGCCGGAGGGCGGTGACATTTCCCTGCCAGGCTATCTCTACCGCTACCTGCTTGCCCCGACCTTTGGAGATACCCTGGGCTCGCTTGTTTACCCGATGATCCTGCTGCTGTTCTGGCTTGCAGTGCTGTGGTGGATGTACAACCGGAAAATCTTCATCAAAATTTAACCTGAAAAACCCGATCGGACGGCCATCGCGCCTGGCGTTGAGTGGAATGAGGGATTCACAATACAATATTATCATACTGGAGACAGCTCATGGACATCAAAAATAAAATCGCTCTGGTAACAGGCGCGAGCAAAGGTATCGGGCGGGAAACAGCGCTGGCTTTGGCGCGTGAGGGAGCGCACATCGCCATCTCCGCGCGTTCCGAGGAGCTGCTGCAGGAAGTAGCCGGAGAAGTCCGCGCTGCCGGGAGTAAAGCTCTCGTCTTCCCCGGAGATATGAGTGATGAAAAAACTATCGCAGAGTTTGTCGAAGCCACAATAGCTGAGTTCGGCAGGCTCGACATACTCATCAACAACGCCGGGGTGGGGATTTTCGGCCCGGTCGCTGAATTGAGCACGGAAGACTGGGACACGATGTTCAACCTGAACATGCGCGGCGTCTTTCTGATGACCCGCACCTGCCTGCCACATCTGCGGGCGGCAGGAGAATCGGTTGTGGTCAATGTTGCCTCGCTGGCAGGCAAAAATGCCTTTGTCGGCGGCGGAGGCTACGCTGCAACCAAACACGCTCTGCTCGGTTTCAGCCGCTGTCTGATGCTGGAGGAGCGCCAGCACGGCCTGCGCGTTCTGGCCATCTGCCCCGGTTCTGTGAATACACCGTTCAACATCGACCGCAGCCCGGCAGATGATCCGAGACGCCGGCGCATCATTCAGCCCGAGGATGTCGCAGCCACCATCCTGCACATGATCCGCATGCCGCAACACACGATGATCAGCGAAATCGATATGCGGCCGAGCAATCCATAACGGTGCCGGCCGCGCGTTATGGGTGATTTTTCATCAATTCGATGTCAGCTTGTCACTTACAGAGTTCGTGAAGGGCGCAGGGATATGGCGCAAAACACGAGCGATTCTGCGATCTGTGCATGCGACAAAAGTCCGAAAAAAGGGCTTGACTTTGGGCTG
>DRLW01000187.1 GCA_011375275.1 Bacteroidota bacterium | reverse complement strand
TCAGAAAATTTCTGCATTTTCTCGCTGCTCGGTTTTTCGTGAATCCGGTAGATAAAAGGCGGGGTGCCTTCGTCAGTGCGTAATCCTTCAACGAACCAGGCCACGGTTTTGTTCGCCAAAAGCATGAACTCTTCGATCATCTGCATGCTTTCGAGCGTAACCTGGCGCCTGATGTCGATCGGTGTCCCCTTTTTGTCGAGAATAACCTTGGCTTCCGGAGTATCGAAGTTCAGGCTGCCGTTCAGCATGCGTTTTCGGCGCAGCGTCCGGGCCAGTTCGCGCATCTGGTTCAGCGGTGTGGCCAGGTCCGGCTCAACGGTCTTGCGGCCATCCCAGAACGCCTGCACATCCTGATAGGTAAACCGCTTGTTGCTGTGGATCACTGTCTCGCGAATATCGTAACTGATCACCTCTCCCGCAGGCGTGACTTCCATCAGGCAACTATAGGTCAACCGGTCTGTTTCCGGCTTCAGACTGCAGATTTCGTTGCTGAGCCGCTCCGGCAGCATCGGCACCACACGATCGACCAGGTACACCGATGTCCCTCTGGCCAGGGCCTCCCGATCGGCCGCCATGCCGGGGCGGACATAATAAGACACGTCCGCTATGTGTACACCGAGTTCATAATTTCCATTTTCCAGCCGGGCAAGAGAAACAGCATCATCAAAATCCTTGGCGTCCTCCGGATCAATGGTAAAACAGACCACATCGCGAAGATCGAGCCGGCGCTTGATTTCCTGACGCGGGATTTTTACCGGAACCGCTTCGACCTCTTTCTGTACCTCCTCCGGAAAGTCCAGCGGCAGCTCATAAGAAGCAACCACGGACATGACATCCACACCGGGCTCGCCCGGAAAACCGATGATCTTGACGATCCGCCCTTCTGGATTCAGGAATTCATCATCCCAGTGCACGATCTCCGCAGCAACCTTCTGGCCGGCTTCAGCACCGTTCAGATCACTATCGTGAATATAAATATCCCGCGTGATGCGCAGATCATCCGGGACGACAAAGTGGTAATATTTACCTTTTCTCAACGTTCCAACAATGTAACGATGACCACGTTCGAGCACCTCGATGACCCGCCCTTCCGGCCGCTTGCCGCGGGTGGTTGCAAAAAGCTGCACTTTGACAGTATCACCGTTCAGTCCCAGACCGAGATTATTTGCGCTGATAAAAATATCCTGCTCGCCTTCCGGCATGAGCAGAAAGCCAAATCCCTGAGCCTTGACGACGAGCTTACCCTCGACAACTGAACGCGGCTTCGGCAGGCCATACAAGTTGGATTTTTCACGGATGATATCTCCTTTTTCAACCAGCTTTTTCAAATGGTTGCGAAAGGATGAGTATTTGCGTGGTGAAATCCCCAGCGTGCGCGCAAGTTCTTTGGTTTTATAAAATTTGTCCGGATTCCGGCGCAGAAGCTCGAGTATTTTTTCAGTGAGTTCTGAGGTTCCTGATTTCTTTTTCATCATCTCTTATCGTATTTCTCTTTCTCCAATTCAATCATTTCAGATAACCTGAAAACACCTGATGTTTTCGCAAAGGTACATTACAAAAAAACTCTCGTAAAAACCGAACATGATCTATTGGTTAGTTCTGTTACCTGTGTGCCGGGAGGAACGATCATCCTCCGGCGCACGATGTGATTTTATTGCTGGCATATCTTCATGCCGTATATTCTTCCAACTCAATTTACAAATTGCATGACGTGCAAAAGAAGTCGGGATGAAAGTGCTGCTCGCTTCCATGATGGCGCCCGCACACCACACTCTGACAGAGAGCCTCATGGCGTACCAGCTTACCAGAATGTAACAGCGCACATTTTCGAAACAAAAATTGATCAACGGCTTACACGCGGGAACCGATCGTGAGTGGCCCCGAACAATGCTGGTGCAAAGATGGCAGGAAATGCACAAGAGCCGCGAGCAGGGTACCTCCCCGGGGATGTGGCCCCCTGGCACCCGGGAATCGTTAAGAACGCCCCCATACCTGATTTGTTGCAAAAGCCGGTCAGACAAAATGTCCCGGCCGGCAGTCTGAAAACAGGATGCACAGATGATTGCAGTTTTCGTGCCAACCCGTTACACTTGCCGGGAAGAATCAAGCTTGATAACCTTCACCGTGTATCAAGCAGAAGAGTGAATCCCGCAGCATTCATGACAACGCACGTTGCGCAAGGAACACGGAATAAACTGAATTTCCTCATACTGGTGATACGGGCTCACTGCCTGAAGATAGCGTGCCGGAGGGGATATGCCAGAAAAATCGCGCGTTTCACCCCGATCTAAGGCGCAAATGAACGCTCACAAAAGGGATGCTGGAAAGAGCGGCCTGCATGCCAGGGCCTGCTACTCTAACCTGAATCTTCGAAGCTCTATTCCGTCAACACGGTTCATGCAGAAATAGCGGCGTTCCCCGGCAACGCTCTGCCGGGGGACAGCTGCATTCTGCTAAACATACATTTCACTACTGCGCGGTGCGCCGAGCACGGCGCGGATCTCATCGACAACGGCGCGGGCTTTTGCGCGCAGCTCGCGCTTCTTATCCACGAGATCACTCTCCGTCGCCTGATGATGCAATTGGACATGGAAGCGCAGAGAGTTGGTCGTCCCGGAGGGCCGGATCGTCAGATGGCTCATTTCATTACCTTCAAAATAGAAACGGATTCCCTCGTCCGGGAACTGAAAATCATCAGTCGGCTTGTACACGTGATCGTATTTTCCAGTGCGATAGATGCAGGTCGAGGTCACTTTCATGCCGCTGATACTGAGCTCACCCTGCAGTGCCTGCTGGTGCATCTCCAACGCTTTTTTCAAGATGGAGATTTTCAGACGATCGCCCTGAATACCGGGATACTCCCCGTCAAGAGGATCGGGTTCATAGTAGTTGATGAACAGGCCCACATCCGGGTCGAGATAGATTTCCTTGTCGATCAGCTCAAAGATCGAGGTGCCGTTTTCCTTGGCCCAGCGGGCAATTTCTGCAACCAGCAGGGCGGCGAAAGTACCATCCTTATCGCGCACGTGGCCATTGACACCGAGGGAGAACTGATCCGGCGGCGGTGAGCCGAGGATAGAGAAGCCGTTACTCTGCTCCATCGCTGCCAGGTTATAAGAACGTTCGCCGGTATCCATCCCCGTAGTGCCGTACAAATACGGATGGCAAAGCGGGTCCGATGGCTTGAGTTTGCCTTCGACCAGTCCGGAAACCAGTTTGTTTTCCCAGGCATCGCGGACGCCTGCTGAGAGGGAGGCAAAACCGACCCAGGTCTTGATCACGCCGAGGCCATGCTTGAGGGCAACTCGTGCCATGCTGTCAGAGGTCGTATGCGAGAGCACGATAAACGATTTTGCCGGATCGATTTTTTTATCGAACTTCAGGCGAAACCAGACGACCAGCGCCCACATGTCGTCTGCGGGCATGAGCATATAGTCGCGATCATGGTACAGATCGCGCTGCTCCTGCGGGACTTTCACCACGGTACCGCAGCGGTCTGCGTCAGGATCGGTGCCGATGAGGATATCAGTACGTGGCCATTCACCCGGGAACTCGTCCTGAAACGCTTCGACGGCAATTTTCGCAGCTCGCGGATCGCCCGGGTCTGGCTGTTGCTCTTCGCCGGGATTGCTGTTGAATGAGGGGAACAGACCATCCAGCTCGCTCAGGCCATTCCTGGTGATCATCTTCACATGTTCGAATCCTGTTTCCTGCAGCAAGCGCGGAACCGCCTTGCGGCCGGCACCATGAAACGCACAGTAGCCGATATACAGCGGATTTTGCGGATCAGGCGCTGTATCCTGCATCAGCAGCAGGGATTTGATATGATCACGGTGTTCTTTATGGATATCGATCAGCTCGCAGCCAAAATAGTCCACGTCCGGAAGCTTTTCACTGCCACCTAGGAAAACCAGCTTGCCTTTTGGTGCATCGGCCAGGCTGCAGAGCTGCACGTCATCTGTTGTGGCAACCTTGATGTACTCGTTATACATCTCGGAGCGCTCCTTGGGGTCGAACTGAGAGCCGTTGCCACAGGAGAGTTTATAGCCGTTATAGCGGTAGTCATTGTGGCTGGCAGAAAGCAGAATCCCCATATCCACCTTGAGCCACGGGATGGCAAAAGTCACTTCCGGGTATGGGCAGGGCTCGTCGAAGAGATAGACGGTATAGCCGTAGTGCAAAAAAAGCTCTGCGATGGTGCGGGCGAAGTCCTTGCCGCGCACACGGCTGTCAAAGCCGATGACGATTTTATCAAAGCCTTTTTTCAGGCCAAATTTGGCCACCCCGGCGCTGGTGATCAGCAGCACGATATTATTCAGCGTGTTCGGCCCTTTGATGATCGGCGCGTCGAGCCCCATCTCTTTCAACTTGATGATCGATTCCTTGTCGTGCGCCATCAACCCGCGGATTCCGCCGGTGCCAAAGCTCATTTTTTTCCGAAAAGCATTGACGAGCTCCTCCCATTTGCCATCGGCAATAGCCTGTATCAGCGCGGGCTTGACATTCGGAGACAGCCGGTCGATATTCGGGTCTGTGAGCCAGTCGCGCAGGTACGTCAGGGTGTTTTCACGGGCATCCTGGTACTGCACTTCATTGATTTTTTCTTCCTTCAGCGCTGAATCAAGGTATGACAGAACTCCTGCTTCAGCATCCTTCAAAACGGTGTCCATATCCACTTCTGTGTGTACTGTACTTGTCATCGGGTGTGTACCTCCTGTGAATTCTCTGATTCTGCAATTCCTGCGTCTCAGTAAACTGGGTTCTGCCCCCCCGCTGTTCGACGCGGCCGCGAGAGTTGGCTCTGATTTTGATAAAATTCAGCGGACAACACTCTGCGGGCAGGGCGGCCGGGTGCGGGTCTGTGCGAAGCGATAACCGGATGTGCAGGTCAACAGTGCGGGTAAAGCGTAAATCGGCTGAATGGCATGGTCTGATAACCGAAGTTACATCTTTACAGCATTTACCCCGATTTATTCATAACCTGCATTATTCACAAAATACTTTAAGAGTAGGCGCAACTACTTTAATATTTTACATATTACAGCTTGCAATCCTTTCAAACGTAGTTTTTGAAAGACTTGTATATCTCGCAGTGACCCAGAGCACGCAGTTCATTGTTTTAGCAGAAATTAACCATTCTTTCTCTGCGCTCACTGCG
>DRLW01000186.1 GCA_011375275.1 Bacteroidota bacterium | reverse complement strand
GTGAGCAGCGAGTTTTCCCTGGCCTGTTCGTCTTCGCCGTAAAGGTTGGTTTTGATCAGTTCGAGATACCAGTCACAGTACTCGCGCCAGAAAAAGCTGTACAGCGTATCGACATACTCGTGAAAGCGGAACGTCTCCAGCGCAGCGGTGGCTTTTTTCACGGCAGCGCTGTAACGGCTCAAAATCCAGCGATCGGCGAGGTCGAGCTGACCAGCCTCGCGACGAGCGCTCAGTGTTTCCAGTGTCGCGTTTTTGATCAGGGTTTCGTCCAGGTTGAGGCCGAGGAAGCGGAAGGAGTTCCACAGTTTATTGGCAAAATTCCGCCCGATCTCAAAATCTTTTTCCGACAGGTTGATATCCTGGCCTTCGGAGGAGAGCGACAGCAGAGAAAAGCGCATCGCATCAGCGCTGTACTTCTCGATCATCTGCAACGGATCGATACCATTGCCCAGAGATTTGCTCATTTTCCTACCCTCGGCATCGCGGATGATGCCGTGCAGATAGACATCGTGGAAGGGCACCTCGCCGCAGAACTCCAGCCCGGCCATCACCATGCGCGCGACCCAGAAAAAGATGATCTCATGGCCGGTGATCAGGGTGTTGGTGGGATAAAAATAGTCCAGCTCCTCGGTCTTCTCCGGCCATCCCAGGGTAGAAAAAGGCCAGAGCTGTGAAGAGAACCAGGTATCGAGGACGTCCGGGTCCTGCCGGGCCGGACTGCCGCAGTTCGGGCACTCGGTCACGGCCGTGGTCGAAGCGGTCTCAAAATCACACGCCGTGCAGTAATAGACCGGAATGCGGTGGCCCCACCAGAGCTGGCGCGAGATGCACCAGTCACGGATATTCTCCATCCAGTGCATATAGACTTTTTTCCAGCGCTCCGGGCGGATTTGCACCCGGCCATCGCGAACGACCTCTGCGGCCGGCTCCGCCAGCGGCGCTGTTTTCACAAACCACTGCTTCGAAAGATAGGGTTCGATCACCGTCTGGCAACGGTAGCAGTGACCGATGGAGTTCTGATAGTTTTCCACTTTTTTCAGCAGACCGAGCCGCTCAAATTCAGCCACCACGCCTTTGCGTGCTTCGAAGCGATCCTGCCCGGCAAAGGTACCGGCACGCTCGCTCATGGTGCCGTCTTCGTTCATGACGTTGATCGGCTCCAGCCCGTGGCGCCTGCCGATCTCGAAATCGTTGGGGTCGTGCGCCGGGGTGATTTTCACGGCGCCGGTCCCGAATTCCGAATCGACGTATTCATCCGCGATCACCGGGATGCGGCGGTTCATGATCGGCAGGATCAAATTCTTGCCGATGAGATTTTTGTAGCGCGGGTCCTCGGGATTGACGGCAACCGCAACATCGCCGAGCATGGTTTCCGGCCGCGTCGTTGCAACGATGATTTGGCCGTCGCCATCTTCGACCGGATACGTGAGATACCACAGATGGCCATTCTGGTCTTCGTACTCGACCTCTTCGTCGGAGAGAGCTGTCTGGCAGCGCGGGCACCAGTTGATGATATACTCACCGCGATAGATCAGCCCTTTGTTATACAGACGGACGAAAACTTCGAGCACTGCTTTGGACAGCCGCTCGTCCATGGTGAAGCTCTCGCGCTCCCAATCGCATGCGCAACCGATTTTTTTGAGCTGATCCGTGATGATTTTGCCGTGTTCTTCCTTCCATTGCCACACGCGTTCGACGAACTTTTCGCGACCGAGATCATGGCGCGTCAGGCCTTCGGTACGGGCCAGATGTTTCTCCACAGCATTCTGGGTTGCAATACCGGCATGATCGGTACCGGGCATCCACATGGCCTCATAACCCTGCATTTTCTTAAATCGGATGAGAATATCCTGCAGCATGTTGTTGTACGCATGCCCCATGTGCAGGCGGTCGGTCACGTTCGGCGGCGGGATGACGATGGTATATGGCTTTTTCTCCGGATTGGGTACAGCGTGAAAATAGTTCCGCTCCAGCCAGAAGCGGTAGAGTCTGTCCTCGACCTGCCGGGGATCATATGTTTTCGGTATCTCAGTTGCCATAAAAAGCTCCGGTTGCTTGCGTCCTGTTCTGCGTGATGGATGGAAGCAGCGAATATAACCAATCTCCGGTAAAATGTCAACAATATGAAAATTTCCCCGCGCTGAAATCCGCAAAACATAACACATTATAAATCAAAGGATTGAGACGGCACCATTCAGGGTATCCAGTTAACTCAGCAAACCGGGCCTGCCCCGGATACCGTCATCTGTCATTCCGGCCAAGCGCAGCGCAGTGCCGGAATCTCATCTTTTCGGGCACGTGCCAGAGTCTGGGAGATTCCGGTCTTCCCCTGCGGGGAAACCGGAATGACCGTTCTGGTGCAGGCACGTGCTGTGGACTGGCGGTCTGGCTGAAAAATGCAATATTGCTGAGTTAAATGGATAGCCAGACGGCACCATCCGCGGCTCGCCACCTGCAGGTACGGCGCTCAGTGCCCGGCCCCCATGCAAATTGCTCAGAATTCACGCGCGCAGCATCAGCAGGCAGGCCGGAAGGCGCACGCCGAAAAGATGATATCCCGGTATTCCACTGCGCGGAAACCGGAAGGACAGGACGAGACGCTGCCCCCCACAGCGTCATTCCGGCCGAAGCGAAGCGCAGTGCCGGAAGCACCCCGGACACACCCTCGCCCGAAACGTAAGGGCGTACCATAATAAACCACGCAGCGTCCCATGCAGGAGTAAAGCAGGCAGGTGTTCAAGTCACTGACCTGCGGAGTCGATAAAACTATTAGTCCGGGTTCAATATTTCCCGGACGTTAGAGCATGTTGCACGGCGTGCAGCATGAAAGGAACCGAACCCGCATGACGCAGCCGGGGGAAACACAGCCTGACACCTATTGCCCAGAAACGGAGTATTCGCGATGACCAGAGAAAATGGTGACATGCAGGAACCCGTGGTGACGATGCCACACGAACTATACATCCCACAACCGGAGAAAAAGCGCTACCTCAAGTCCGTATCAAGCAAGCGGGACGCCCTCACCGGCCTGCTCAATCATGCCAGTTTTCAGATCGAGCTCCAGCAGTCGTTCACCCTGGCCAGAAGCAAAAAAACACCCGTGGCCTGCTTGCTGGTCGATATCGATTATTTCCATGCCATCAACAACCGTTTTGGCTATGCCTTTGGCGATGCCATCCTGCTGCAGGTGGGACAGATTCTCAACAACAAGCTGCGCCGCAACGCCTCGATCGGCCGGTTTGGCGGCGAAGAGTTTGCCATAGTCTGGTTTCCGGGCTCACAGAAAAACGCCATCGACACGGCAGAAGAGTTGCGCAGAAAAATTGCCGAGACCAAGTTTTCCGACGAGCGCAATTCGACGTTCATCACCGTCAGCATCGGGCTGGCGGTCAGCGATGACAAGACCCGCTCGGCCAACGAGCTGCTCTCCTCCAGCCAGCTCGTCCTGCGCACAGCCAAGCGCGAGGGCAGAAACCGGGTGTGCTACTGGGAACGCGACATGCCCGCCCGCAAGGCTGACCCCGAGGTCTCGATCATTTCCGAGCTGCAGCAGAAATTCTCCAATCTGGAACGCGAGATCAAAGCCTATGGCGCGGCTGAAGTGCGCACCCTGCTCGACGACCTGCAGATACCCGACGCTTATGATAATGATCACGCAGAAAACGTGGCCTTCATCGCCGCCTCCATCGCCGACGAGTTCGGTCTGCCGGAAGCGGAAATCGATATCATCATCTCGGCAGCCCTGCTGCACGACATCGGCAAAGCAGGCATCGACTACAAAATCCTCGCCAAGGACGGGCCGCTGACTCCGGAAGAGTTCGAAGAAATCAAGAAACATCCGATGCTGGGCGCAGAATTTCTCAACCAGGCGCGCTTTTTTGAAAAAGAGCTGCCGCTGATCCTGCACCACCACGAAAAGTACGACGGCAACGGCTATCCCGACGGCCTCAAGGGCGAGGAAATCCCCATCGGCGCGCGCATCATCGGGCTGGCTGAAACCATCGACGGCCTGCTTTCGGGATCAACATACCGCGAGGCGCTTTCGATCAAGGAAACCATCGCTGAAATCCGTCGCTGCTCCGGCACACAGTTCGACCCGCAACTGGTGCAGCTCGCTGTGCAGTTGTTGGAAAACGGCCGTATCGGCTGAGCTCAAACAGGGTGATAAGATGGAAAACGTACTCATCGTCGATGACGAAAAAGAAATTCTCGACCTGATGGCCTCGGCGGTTTCGCGGTGGGGATACAATCCGATCGTCGCGGAGAATGGTGATGCTGCGGTGAAAAAATTAGAGGCGCACCCCATCGATGTGGTGATCACCGACCTGCGCATGCCGAAGAAAAACGGTATCGAGCTGCTGCAGCACATCCGCGAAAAGGATGACAGCACCTCGGTGATCATCTTCACCGGCTACCCTGCCCTGCAGAGCGCGATCGATTCGATGAAATCCGGCGCTTTTGACTATCTGCTCAAACCCGTTGACCTCGCGCAACTGAAAATCAAACTCGACAAAGCCATCAAGGAAAAACAGGCGCGCCAGGGTGCCAAGGTATTGAAAAACATGAACTGGGCACTGCTCATCTCCATCCCCTTCTGGCTCATTCTCGGCATCATTCTGCTCAAAACCCTGCGCTGAGCCTTCCCCTTGCCCCGTCATTCCGGCCGACAGGGAAACCTGCCCCCCACCCCGTCATTCCGGCCGAAGCGGAGCGTAGTGCCGGAATCTCCCGGACTCAGGCACACGCCAAAAAAGATGCGATTCTGGTATTCCGCATGCGTCCTCATCGTCATTCCGGCCGAAGCGAAGCGTAGTGCCGGAATCTCCCAGACTCAAGCAGATGGCCGAAAAGATGAGATTCCGGTATTCCGCATGCGCGGAAACCGGAATGACCGGAAAAGTCGCTTCCCTCATCCTTTTTCCGGAAATACCGCGCGCTTGCAGGCGGCCACCGCCTGTTCGGCCTCATCATCCTGCCACCACAGCTCCGTACACAAAAACTCCTGCAGCGGCTTGAGCTGCCGGATGTCAAAATTTATCCACGGCGTGCCCGAGCCTGTGGAAGATGCGACAGACCGCTCCTGCGGCCGGGCGATGTCTGTGCGCACAGCCCGGCTGTCTGCGATGGGCGTGATCTCATGTTCCCAGTGGGCGTAGAGCAGGTCCGGCGCGTAAGCTGCCGCATAAAACAGGGCGATGCGCGTGCGCCGGCCGTCGAGATAGATGCCGAGCTGCGGGTTTGGCGAGGTCAGTCTGCGGTAGGTCAGCCAGGCTTCCCGTTCGATGATGCCGATATAGCGGGTCGGCACCTGCGCCAGAGGCTGTTTGCGTTCGTTTTCGGAGATTTTATATTCGACAAAAAAGGAAAACAGGCCGGTAGCCTGCTTGTTCGCCGGGCTGGCCAGCGGTACCACGGTGGCTTTTTCCTCCCATTCAGGCAGGCGATGCAGGCGGTCGAGGTAGAGACTGTCCGGAAAGTAACGCAGGAGATCCGTGGTCGGCCCCATGGAGCGATAGAGCAGATCATGCACCAGCCCGGCGTGCTCGCCAAAGCGGTGCTCGATGCCGGTGGGAATACGGAAATAACGCTCGCGGGTGAGAATGTTCGCCTCGATAGCGGCCGAAAACGCCTCAGCTCGCTGCGAGCGCGCGGAAAAACCACCGCTGTTCTGTTTCATGAATCTTGTCCCGCTTTATTCAGCTCATAAACGCACATGCCAAACATCCCGAGATCGATCGCATGCACCATCCCCGCCCGTCGTCTGATTTGATTCCAGGCGCGACGCATCCCGGGGGACCAGGAGATATCATCAAAAACCAGAAATGCCCGGCTGGCAAGATAAGGCTTTATCCGGTCGAGGTAGGCCAACGTGGCCCGCCCATCGTGATGGCCATCGATAAAAACGAAATCCAGCCCCGGCATGCGCTTCAACGCAACAGGCAAACTCTTCCGGAACGGGCCGGCAATGAGGCCGATATTGGTCAAATCCAGCTCGGAAAAATGCCTCCTGGCCAACTGCACCAGGCTCCCGGCGCCTTCGAGGGTGAGGAGTTTGCCGTTTCCGTTTAACTTCAATGCCGACCCGATGTACGCGGATGAAATACCGAGACACGTTCCCAGCTCCAGACAAGCCCGGGGGTGAAAATGACGGATCAGTTTAAAAAGCACCAACGCGTGCAGGGGAGGTTTGCTGTACCGCACGATAGCGGCAAGCGCTGCATGCCGGACCACGCTCTCCCGCCTTTGCAGCGCACCTTTTCCGAGCAGGGATGTGCCGGCCCCGTAATCCCTGATGGCGATTTTCTTTTCCGATGCCTTCAGCCTTGCGCGCAGCGTCTCGATATGTGCGATGCAGCACGCCTCGCGATTTGTCAGCTCATGGGACAGAACTTCTTCGAACAGCAGCCGCAGCTCAGCACCTGTCGCAGTCTGATCGAGATACGTCTTGCGCAAAACCTTGCGTATGTTGCGTTTGACCACCCATGTGGGGATGCCATGATAAAGCAGCTCATCAACTATCATGCTTGGCCCATCGCTTTTTCAGATGAACGCGTCCATAATCTGAAAAATGTAGTGTTTCGTCATTATCTCAGACCTGCGGCCTGATCGTACCATTCCGCCGGAGCGCAACGCCGCGGGCTTCCCGGAACGGGTGCCGGTTTGCGGGAGATTCCGGTATCCCTGCGCGGGGCTGGTTGGTGCATAAAATTCGGGGAAGGAAGAGAAAAACGCCGTGAGCGCCGGCAAACGCATCAGCTCCAGATCGCCTCAATCGCTTCCCGCTCGCGCACAACCTGCACGCCCTCGCCGGAGATGAGCAGCTCAGCCGGCCGCGGCCGGGCATTGTAATTCGAAGAAATCGAAAAACCGTATGCCCCGGCGCTGAGTACGGCAAGGATATCGCCACGCTGCACCGGTGGCAAATCCCGGGCACGCGCGAAAAAATCGCC
>DRLW01000185.1 GCA_011375275.1 Bacteroidota bacterium | reverse complement strand
TCTGATGCAGGTGAATTGCCTTGACACCGTTGCGATCTGCCACTTCCATGTGATAATCCCCCGGGGCAATATAGGCATGCCCGGGCCTGACAGGCTCACCTGCACGGGCCTCATGCACCGGCAATCTCCCCACTTTGTCGAGCTGTTCTGCAAGCTTTTTCGTAAAAATGGGGGGCATGTGTTGTACGATCAGTACAGCCTGTTTCAGCTCACGCGGGAATTGGGTAAACAGCTTGTGCAGTGTGGGTGGTCCGCCAGTGCTGACACCGATAGCGATCACATCTCTGGGCAACAGCTTTTGCATGGTTCTCTTCTGTTCCAGCCCGGCTCCTGAGTGGCGTGCCAGGGGTTGCCGGCGCGGCATCTGTGCCTGCCGGTTGCGTGTCAGCGCCTGCAACTTGGGCAACAGTTCCTCACGCATCTTGCGCATGCTCAGTTCGATCGACTGGCCACCGGAAGGTTTGGTGACAAAATCTACGGCGCCTAATCTCAGGGCGTCCAGAGTGAGCTCGGCACCTTTTTCCGTATGCGCACTGAACACCACAGACTTGATGCGGGGATGTTTCAGGGTCAGCTCACGCAGCGTTGCGATGCCGTCCATCTCCGGCATTTCCATGTCAAGGGTCAGCATATCCGGTTGCAGCTCCGGGATTTTCATCATCGCGATGCGCCCGTTGGGAGCACTGCCCACCACCTCGATTGCCGGGTCCTCTGCCAAAACATCCGCGATCGTCTTGCGGTACAGGGCGGAATCATCGACTACCATAACTTTCATATGCGAGCTCGTATTTTCAAGGTTCAGAAAGGGTTATCCGGCAACAGCATGAATTTTTTCCAGCACGACATCTGGCGTGAAGGGTTTCATGATGTATTCATCTGCACCTGCTTCGATCGCCTTGAGAATATTCGACATCTTGTTCAGCGTCGTCAGCATGACGATTTTGGTAGATGGCGCCAAATTTTTTGTACGCACTTCGGTGAGGAAAGTGAAACCATCCATGATCGGCATTTCCCAGTCGAGCAGAATCACGTTGATATCCTGCTGGCTGGTAACGACATCGAGGGCTTCCTGACCATTTTCCGCCTCGACGACTTGGATGCCCTCTTCTTCGAGAATATTGCGGACCATGGTGCGCACAGTCAACGAATCATCTACGGTAAGTACTTTCATGTTTTGACCTTATATTATTCGTTCAATCCTGATTTATCTGGTAACATACATGGAAATATAGAGCGGGATAGCCACGTACAATATCAAATCGCGAATGAGATAATAGGTAAAAACCACTGCAAACAGTTTCCACCCTCTCTCACGAATCAACGCCTTGAATCCATCGCGTTTCACGATCAAAATGCTGTCGATGATATATTTCTTATACAGCCGAAAAACGAATGAGGTCTTCAGCGTTGTCAGTTTGAAAACCGATGATTTCATGGATCCTTTCCGGTAATCCGGCTCGATCACCTCGTTTATCCCAGTATGTTTCCGGAATCTGTTCTGATGTCGTGTGCCCATCAATTTCACCAGCACGCTATATCTCCAGACAGATCAGAATTTTCCCGACAGGTCTGCCGGGGTAGTCCCCGGCAGTCGCTGTCAGTCGTCACAGTCCGTTGACAAGATCAGATATTAATTTTACTGACCAGTGCGTTGAGCTGACGGGAGAGGTCTGTCAGGCTTTCCGCATGGTCCTTGGTCTTCGCAGCGCCACCAGAAGTCTCGTTGGCTGCCTGCGTAACCTGAGAGATGTTCTCAACGATAGACTCGGCACCCTTGGATGCTTCCATAACGTTGCGGGAAATGTCGTTGCTGGTTGCTGCCTGCTCTTCCACCGCAGCCGCAATGGTATTGGAAATATCGTTGATCTTGTTGATGATCTCAGCGACCGACTCGATTGCTTCAACCGAAGCCTGGCTGTCTTTCTGGATCTTCTCGATCTTCTGGGTGATGTCTTCCGTGGCCTTGGCGGTTTCTTTCGCAAGCTCCTTGACCTCGTTGGCGACAACGGCAAAGCCCTTGCCAGCCTCACCTGCCCGTGCCGCCTCGATGGTAGCATTCAGAGCCAGCAAGTTGGTCTGCTGGGCGATCGAAGTAATCACCTTGATCACATTGCTGATCTCCTGAGAACTGACACCGAGGTTACCGATGATCTGATTGGTGTCGCGGGCCACACTCACGGCTTCATCTGCAACATTGGCTGCCTCTGCAGCGCGCTGTGCCACTTCGCGAACACCGGTATTCATCTCTTCGATAGAGGAAGCCACGCTCGAAATATTGCGGCTCACCTGCTCACTGGCGATGGAAACGTTGTTGGCCTGCACCGAGGTTTCTTCCGCATTGCCGGCCATCTGATTACTGATGTTGACCAGCTCATCCGAGGAAGCACTCAGCTCCAGGGCTGTTTTCTCGATCGATTCTTTGACAGACAGGTTATCCGTAACTTCATACCACTCAAGGGTGTTGCCGACATAATCGCCATTCTGGCCATACATCGCGGTCACGTTCAGGCGGAACTTGAGCTCACCGACGCTGATCACCGTATTATAGGGCAGGCTGGCCGGGTCATCGAGCAGACGGCGCTGATGTTCCGGATTTTTGTGGAACTGGTCGATGCTCGAGCCGATGAGTTTTTCCACATCAAAGCCGGGATAAATCTGACGGAAGGCCATCTCATGCTTGCGCAGCAAATTCTTCGTGGCCGGGTTCAAATAGGTGATATTATAATCACGATCCACCATCATGATCGGCGTGGTAATACCCTCAACCGAAGAGAACAGCCGCGCTGTTTCTTTCTGCTGGCGGATCAGCTCGCCGATCTCTTCCCAGTTGACCACATAACCGACGATCGCACCACTGTCGTTGTAAACAGCATTGATGTTGGTTTCCAGAGTGACATTACCAAAAGAAAAGCGCGCAGCATGCGGGAACGAGGCCGGATTTTTAAGAATGCGTTCGACACGGTCCGGATCGCGGTGAAAACGATGAATCGAACCACCGATAATTTCATCGACAGTGACGTTAAAGACCTGCTTGATTTCATTCTCGATGGAACGCAGAGTTTTGACCGCTTTATCGTTCGCGTAGATCAGTTTGAAATCGAGATCACCGATAAAGACGTTGGTCTGCAGGGCATCCAGTGCCGCTTTGGACATGCCGAGCACAGTATCAGTAGCCGGCTCCGCGGCTGCGCCTTTCATCGGCTTTCTCGCCTGTGCGGTGGCCTGTTCGCTGACGACCTGGACGCCGGCATCAGTTGGATTGCTGTTTCTTGTTGCCATATCATCGTTCTCCTTTGTATAAGCGTTCAGCATTGTTGTCGAAACGGTGTTGAGGGCCTCACTCCAGGCAGCCTGCACCTCATCTGTCCAGAGCTCGCCCGCGAACTCCTGCATGGTTTCCAGCAATGTATTGGTTACGATCGGGTAGTGCTCCGGCAGCACACCATAGGCCTGGTGGCGCTCCCCCATGGCTGTCAAAGCCGGCACCAGCTTGTCCGGCTTGCGCAGGTTATTGACCACCAGCACAAGCGACGCCAACAGCTTTTTGCGCTGCTCTTCCGGCGTGGTGTTGGCAAACAGAGGCTTGACCTCGGGGTGGCGCGAAAACATATTTTCATAAAAACGCGCGACCAGCTGTTCTCCTTGCGGTGCCAGGGCGTTAAAGGTTTTTTCCAGTAACTCAACCTGCAACCCCAACGGATTCGGCTTCTTCTGCCGACTACGCGGCTTCCTCGCCGTGGTTTTCTTTCCTGTTTTGACTTCCGGCATCGTGTGCTTCTCCTTGATGATAACCATTCAGCATTACCCTGGACGCTGCCTGCAAGGCTGCATTCCAGACGGATCGTATTTCATTATTCCAGCTTTTGCCGCAGACCACCCCCATGGTATCCAGCAGTATGTCTATTGCAATCGGGTAGTGAACCGCAAGAGCGCCATAATGCTCATGCTTCCGGCCAAGCTCGAGTAGTGTAGGCACCAGGATATCAGGACGATCGAGATGCTTGACCAGATGGATCAGGGACTGCATGATCTTTGTCTGCATTTTTTTGCTGTGTTTGTTGACAAACAGTCTCTCGACTTCAGGGTATTGTGCAAAGAAACGTGCATAAAACCCCGGCACCAACTCGTCCTGTTTGCTCAGCAACGCTTTCAGATTCTCCCGCAGCAACTCTTTTTCCCGCGTGCCGATCTGCATGAATTTCCCCAGTTCCCCCGGGAAGCTGTTTGGTTCGTGCTCCGGCGGCTGTGTCGTCATACTCAGTGCCCTGTCTTCCCCCCCCGATATGCAATGATCATCATTTTTGCCCCATCCAGCAAGGCACGGTGCCACGCGGCCCTGACCTGTTCGTTCCAATAGCGGCCGCAGAAAACCGCCAGAACATCCAGCATCACCTCGATCATCTGGTTGTAATACACTGCCTTGACACCCATCTGCCCGTGCTGCCGGCCCAGGCGAGCAAGAGAGGTACGAAGCTTTTGAGGTTCACTGGCATATTTCACCACATTGACAAGCGCCCGCGCCATCTGCTTTTTCCGGACATCAGCATAACCCTTCTTAAACAAACTGGCGTATTCCGGATGGCGGCGAAAGAACTCTTCGTAAAAGGCGTCAACCACATCGCTGAAATTATCTTCGATGATCGAAAAACTGTTTTGCAAGAGCCTCTCTTCATTGCTGCCCTGAAGCATGATTTTCTCTCAGGCCTTTCTCAGCGGTTGCGGTTATCATCAGATTTTATTCCTGCCGGTTATCGAGAATACGTTCGACATCGAGTACCATGAGCAGCTCATCGTCGAGCTTGCAGACGCCTTTGAGATACTCGATATGGATGGATTTGATCGTCGGCGGTACCGGCGCCATCAGGTGCTTATCCACTTCGATGACATCACCGATTTCATCCACCAGCAGGCTCACCGTGCCATCACCGGTGTTGACCACCAGATTATTGCTGTCCGAGCTCGCCGCATCCGGCCGGTTCGTCAGCCGGCGCCCAAGGTCGATCGCTGTGACGATCTGGCCGCGCAGGTTGATCAGCCCGGAGACATAGTCCGGAGCCAGCGGCACCGGTGTCATCTCCTGGCCGAGCAGAATTTCCTGCACGCGCAGGACATCCACACCGAAAAATTCGCCTTCGAGGCGGAACGTGGCATATTGAATCTTGCCCTCATCCGTCTCAAACTGATATGTATCTTGCTCCAATCCTGTCATTTCAAACCTCACTGCTGTTCAATTTCCGGCGTCCATTGTCATCCCCATCAGGCGGCTACGGATTGCGCTTCCTCCAGCAGGCGCTGGATTGAGCTGAGTATCTCCTCACGGTTCAGCTTGATCAGGTAATCATCGATGCCGATCTCCCGACTGGCCTGGATTTTCTCCGGATCGTTCAGACTCGATACCGCGATGATCGGAATATGTCCGAATTTTTTGTTCGCCCTGATATTGCGTCCGAGTTCAAGCCCGTCCATCTTCGGCATTTCGACATCTGTGATGATGAAATCGACATCCTCGGAGGATAGTTTTTCCAGTGCATCTTCGCCGTCCCGCGCTTCGATGACCTGATAACCGACCGACTCCAGATAGGCCCGGTGTGTCGCACGGATAAAATGGGAATCATCGACGACCAGAATGCGCGGCCGGGAGCGGACGATGTCATCACCCTTGCGGTCAAACCATTCCGGGAACTCGGATTGAATGATCCGGAAGGCATCGACCAGCAGGGTGATTTTACCGTCGATGATGATCGTGCCGAGGATACCGGTTTGCTGCAGGGCCGCACTGTTGACCTTCGCACTCGTTTCGATGACATCGAGAATCTCATTGACGACAAACCCGACGTCATTATTGTCAACGGTAAATGTGAGCACGGAAATGGTCTCGCTCTGGGGCATCGGCCGGATAGGCAGGTGATTTTCCAGACGCAGAAGCGGCATGATCGTACCGCGGTACTGAATCACTTCGCGGTTGCCGGCCTGCTCAACAGCCGAGGCCGGGAAGGTTTCCAGACGTGAAACCAGAGACAGGGGAAGAGCATACTGATCTTCATCAGCTACGGAGAAAAGCAACAGCGTGTGGCTGTACTCATCGCTGAGTTCTGTGCCTTCCTTATGGTCAACAAACGACTGATTCTTTTCCAGAGCCACGCGTGCCGTTTCAGCAAGACCTACGACATCGAGGATCAACGCGACCTTGCCGTCGCCCATGACCGTGGCGCCGGCAAAGCTGCCGATTTCCTTCAGATGTTTATCCAGCGGTTTGACGACGATCTCCTCGGTGTCGTGAATCAGGTCCACGACCAGGCCGAACTGGGTATCATCAGCACCGAGCACGACGATATTCACAGCATCACTGGAAGCAGTGTCATCATCTTCGAGCTGCAGGATATTTTTCAGCCGTATGATCGGCAACAGCTTGCCTCGCAAGCGGTAAATCTCCGCATCACCCATATTCTCGATGGCATTGATATCCTCGCCTTCGAGGCTGACCAGTTCCAGCAGATTGATCTGCGGAATGGCAAAGCGCTGGCTACCAGCAGTTACGACCAGGGCCGGAATGATCGCCAGGGTCAGAGGAATTTTGATTTTCACCGTGGTTCCCTTGCCCTTGGTGCTGATGATCTCTACCGTGCCACCGATCTTTTCAATGTTGGTTTTAACCACGTCCATGCCGACGCCGCGGCCGGAAATATTGGTGACTTTCTCTGCTGTGGAAAACCCGGCGCGGAAAATCATGTTGATGGCATCGCGATCGCTGAGATTTTTCGCCTGGTCAAAAGAGAGCAAGCCGCGCTCGACCGCTTTATTGCGAATCTTCTCCGGATCGATGCCTCGGCCATCATCGACGATTTCGATATTGACTTGTCCCCCTTCGTGATAGGCACGCAGAATCAGGATGCCCTGCGCATCTTTTTTCAGATTCGTGCGCGTTTCCGGGTCTTCCAGACCGTGGTCGATGGCATTGCGCACCAGGTGTGTCAACGGATCACGAATTCCCTCGATGATGGTCTTGTCCAGCTCTGTCTCCTGCCCTTCGATTTTCAGGGCAACGCGTTTACCCGTATCACGGGCGACATCGCGGACCACGCGCGGGAAGCGGTTGAACACATTGCCGATCGGCTGCATGCGTGTTTTCATCACGCTTTCCTGCAGTTCGCTGGTGACCAGGTTGAGGCGTTGCGTCGTGGCATGAAAGTTGGCGTTTTCCTGCGAGGTGGAAAACTGCACGATCTGATTGCGCGCCAGCACCAGTTCACCGACCAGGTTCATCATCTTATCCAGCAAGCCGACATCGACCCGGATCGCTGACTCGGCCTTGTTCCACTTCGAGCCGACATCTGTTTTTTGCGTCGAACCGTTATTCTTTGCTTCTCCCTGCTGGGTCGGTGTTGTGTTCCCGGACTGAGCGGGGGTATTGTCTGCGGCTGCGGCCGGCTGCTGGCCCGGTTTGGAGATATTCTCTGTAAAAAGTCCCCAACTGCCATCTTCGGCAACGATTTCTTCAGGCTGCGTGCTGTCCGGACGACCCGCGCCAGGCTGGTTTTCCGGGAAAATCCCCCAACTGCCATCTTCAGCGACGATTTCATCCGGGACGGCGCCATCAGCAGCCGGTGCTTTTTTCTTCGCCTCTGCGGTCTGCTCTGTGTCTGGTTGTTCTGCATGATCCGTAGTAGGGGCAGTCGCTTCCCTGGGCACAACCACAGGGGCCTGGGGACTTTCAATTTCCTCGCCGGCATCGGTTTCATGCTCCTCGATCGCCTCATGGAGGACTTTCAGACGATCCAGTGAGTCGAGAAGAAAGGTGATGATATCCGCGGAAATCTCGATTTTACCGTCCCGGATATCGGTGAGTATTTCTTCGGTCACATGGGCGATCTTTTCGAATTTTTTCATGCCGACCAAACCGGCATTCCCCTTCAGTGTGTGGAATGCGCGGAAAATCTCGTCGAACAAAGCCTTATTGTCCGGCTCGTTCTCAAATTTCACAATCGCCTGATCGAGCAGGTCGATATAATCACGGCTCTCCTCGATAAAAATCTGAATCAGATCATCGTGCTGGCCCATCAACGTCTCCTTCTTTCCTTGAACAAAACAGGTCTAATTTGCGAGCTTCTTGACGACTTCGAGAATCTGCTCGGGCTGAAACGGCTTAACCAGCCATCCGGACGCGCCGGCGGAACGGCCTTCCTGCTTCTTTGTATCCTGAGATTCCGTCGTCAAAACCAGAACCGGCGTATCTTTGAAACGACCTTGTTTGACATTGCGCGTAAATGTGATGCCGTCCATAACCGGCATATTGACATCCGTGATGATCATCGAAACCTGATCACCCGAATTGGCGAGATGCTCCAGTTTCGATAACCCGTCCGAGCCATCTGTTGCCAGAGCAACATCGTATCCGGCTTGTTTGAGGACGAATTCTACTGAAGAGCGTGTTGTCGCAGAGTCATCAACGACCAGGATTACTTTTCCCATTTACCTACCCTACTGTTTTGAATGAGACCAACATAATCTGAAAAATTCATACTTCGAAAAATTCTTCAGTTACTCCGCTGGGCGCGAGGCGCACGTTTAAAATATACCGGGATATTCAGAACACTTTATCCACCTGTTACTTTAGGCTATTTCACCATCCGGCAACGGCTCAGGCGAGCTTGAACAGCTTGTCGAGATGGATGGATTCAAACAGCGTTTTCAGGCTCTCATGGATTCCTTCGATGCGAAACTCACGGTTCTGGGCATTCACCTTGCGATACAGCGATATCAGCTTGCCGATTCCGGAACTGGTGATCGTCGGCACGTAAGTGAGATCGATGACCACCTGTTTTTCATTGGATTGCTGCAAGCGCGCGAATGCTTCCTTCAGTGATGAGGCATCAGAGTCTGCTATGGGGCCGACCAGTTTGGCACGAATCGCGTCGCCGGCATTTGTGATCGTCACATCCATCGTGTCTTCCTTCCATAAATTTTATTTTCCCCGATTCTGCATGAGTTTACGTTGTAAAAAAGGACAGCAGGCTGGCCGTTTTTTTATTTGGCCATACCATTCCCCCCCTTTTCAGACTACTGGTATCGTCGCTTTCTTCTTAATTTTAACCAGCTTATCGAAGTGAATCGACAGCAGCAGTGCATACAGGGAATCATGGACCCCGTGTACTTCGAGAGTTTTGTGCTGGTCTTTCAGCAGCCGCTGGTATTTCATAATCAACCCCAGACCGGAACTGCAGATATTGGGGACATACTCCAGAGCCAGAGCTACCTTCTTGACTTTCTCTTCGAGCACTTTGCGGAAGGCTGCCTCCAGCTTCGCGATTTCCCCATCATTGACCGATCCACTGAGCATGATATAGGCATACTCATCTGTGCTCAACGTCGAAATTTCCATATACACTCTACTCCGATTTTAGCCACAACCTCCGATCATGCTTGCATTATCGACCTGCAGCGAACGATGTTGGAGCTGAATTAAAATAACGTCAACTCTCCACCCGCATCGCCTTCTTCGATATCCACATCATAAATTTCGCTGGCAATCTCTTTATCTGAATAAACCGTAAATTTGGAAATCATGCGCATAAAACCGGGGAACCGTTCGGGGATAACCGGACTGAGAAACTCTGCAAAGCCCATCTGGTGGCCCTGCACGCGGAATTCCTCACTTTGGGATATAATCTGACCATATTGGCGCGAAATCGATTCTGCCTGGCCGATCAGCCCTTTGATCGTGCGCGCACCGTTGAGAGAATCTTCGATCAGGGCAAACAACTCTGTAGAATTTGCACCAACAGCACGGATGGCATCGTTGAGATTTTCGCGCATGGTTTCCAGGTTGCTGACAGACTGTTCCATATTTTGAGTCAGGGTAGCAACGTCATCCTGCTGCTGAGCCAGGTTGGCCGACAGCGTCATTAGATTCTCACGAATGGATGCGTCCGCCGTGTGCAGTTGCTTGCGCACCTGCAGAATGGTTGTCTCCATTTTCTCCGTCAGCTCTTCGAACATTTCGGAAGAGGCTGTGATATTGCGCGACAGTTCCATCTCCCGGGCAATCTCCATCTTGGATGCAACCTTGATCAGAGAAAATCCCTTGACGATATCGTGCATCTCATCAAAACAGCGAATGGTTTTTTCCATATTATCGATCAGCAGCGTTCCCAGCTTACTGGCTTCACGCTTCTGGACGATGGAATTCCTGATAAACTGCAACAGATCGGTGATCATCTCGCTGGACTCATCGAAGATCATCTCTATACTGCTCTTATTGCCCAGCCCTTCCTGTGCATTAGCGAAAAAATCGACCAGGGATTTGCGATCTTCCTCAACATCGCGAAGCTGTTGTTCAAACTCACCCAGGTCTGAACTGAGCTTGTGCAGGGACTCATCGAGATTCTGGGTGATCTTGCCGATGAGCTCGTTGGCCAGCTTGGACATCAGGATCGTCAGCGCACTGGTTCCCTCCATCATCGCGGTATCCACCTCATCGTCACGCTGATTGCTGTACAGGCGCAGGTTCGATTCGAGCTGCTGTACCATATCCAGGTTAATCGAAGAAGCCTGCTCCAGAGACTGACGGATGATATCCTGGTCCTGCAGGGAAATCATGATCTTGGGGACATATTGCTTGATGGAGTTCACGCTGTCGAGATTTTCCATCAGCAGACCAGCGATATTTCTAAGACCGGTGTTGTACTTATTGAAGATCGAACCGAGATGATCTTCGATGTTATTCAGGCGCTCATCTGTTTCAGTATTGATCTTCTCGATTCTTTCGTTGAACTGACGATAGCTTTCGACGAGTTCTTCGGTATTGCGCCGCATACGCTCGACCAGGCTGGTCGTGCGGTTGGAGAGCTTCTTTATCTCCCTCGCGATGTAGGTAAAAGCAGCCCCGGACGAACCCGCCCGGCTGGCGACAAAGCCTGCGTTGTAAGACAGCAGTTCGATATCATCAGATATCAGGGCAATCTCTGAGATCGAATCCCGGATTTCGCTCATCTGA
>DRLW01000184.1 GCA_011375275.1 Bacteroidota bacterium | reverse complement strand
GAAAAGCCGATCGATGTCCGCGTCGTTGCGGCAACCAACAAAAACCTCAAAGAGGAAATCCGCACAGGCCGGTTTCGTGAAGACCTGTATTACCGCCTCGGTGTGCTGGAAATCCGCGTGCCGCCCTTGCGCGAACGCGCTGAGGACATCAGCCTGCTCACGCACCATTTCATCACTGAAAAGAGCCGCAAGCTGGGCAAGAAGATTCGCGGTATCCATCCGGAGGCCTGCCGGATACTGGAAAAATACAGTTGGCCGGGCAACATCCGCGAGCTGGAAAACGAGGTCGAGCGTTTCGTGACCCTGGCAGAGGAGGATCAGACCATCGGTGTGGAGCATTTGTCCAACCATCTCGAAGACGATATTTCCGATGCCTTTCTCGCAGAGCAGCCATTTGCGGGCACGCTGCGGGAAACCGTGGACAGACTGGAGCGCATGATCATCGAGAAGGCTCTCGAAGAAGCGGAAGGCAACAAAAGCCGGGTTGCGCGCACCCTCGGCCTGAGCCGCCTCGGGCTGCAGAAAAAAATGGATCGTCTCGGCATCATCTACCCGAAAAATACCCATGTCACTCAGAGTTAAACTGAGCATTGTCGCGCTCATCGAGGTGATTGCCACGGCAGCCATCATCGGTTTTTTTGCTTTTCGCCAATCCAAACAGGAAACCCAGGCCCTGGCGCGTGAGATCATGCGCGCAAAAACCGATTATGTTTTCACCTTGCTGGAAACCTACGACGCCATTCACGGCTCACCCACCGAAGAGCTCATCCAGCGCATCCGCAGCGTTCGCCTCTTTGATGAGGGCTATATCACCGTGCTATCCAACGCGCCGGAGTCGCGCGGGGTTTTGCTCGTGCATCCGAGCAGCGAGGGGCAAAATCTGTTACAACTGCCCGGATTCCCGCACATCAAGCGCATCATCGACGACATCGAAGCCTCGGGCCGGCAGCATGGTATCGACAAATTCATCCTGTACAAGCAGGGCAGCGATGCCCGCGGTCGCCGGGGTGAGGAGAAAATCGGTTACTATAAATATTTTGCGCCGTGGTCGTGGATCGTGCTGACCACCAGCTACACCAAAGATGTGTACAAGAGCACGGCCAGCGTACGCAACGGCATCATCGATGCCGTCATTTTTGTCGGTCTGATCGCGGTGATCCTGGTTAATGTCACGGTGCAGCGCATGTTTCGGCCGCTGCAGAACCTGACCGAGACGATTCAGGAAGTTGCCGCCGGCAAGCTCGACGCCAGCATCGCCATCGAAAGCCGGGATGAGATCGGCGGACTGGCCAGGCACTTCAACAACATGCTGATCAGCCTGCGGCAAAACACCCGCGTCTGGCAGGAGCTGGAAATTGCCCGCCGCCTGCAGCAGGAGATGCTGCCTTCAGGCGCACCGGCCATCGCCGGTGTGGACATTCTCGCGCACTCGTTACCCGCCACTGAGGTCGGGGGTGATTTTTATGACTTCATCATGCTGGACGAAAACCGTTTTGCCATCATCATCGGGGATGTTTCGGGGAAGGGTATTTCCGGCGCCATGGGCATGAGCAGTGCCCTGAGTGCGCTGCGCTTTGCAGCCGATATCGCGCACACGACCGACAAAATTCTCGAGATGGTCAACCGCAGGCTGGTGCGGGATATCCAGCGTTATATGTTCGTCGCGGTATTTTTAGGAATTTATGATCGCCGCGAGCAAAAACTTTTTTATACCAATGCAGGCCAGACCATGCCCTTTATCTGCGATGGCGAGGGCGTCCGGCTGCTGCCGCAGTCAGACGCGGACCGTTTTCCTCTCGGCATCAGGCCGGAGGTCGAATATGTCCAGCAGCACATCGCCCTGGAACCGGGCATGGAGCTCGTATTTTACACCGACGGCATCATCGAACTCTCTGACAGCAATCGCGAGCCCTACGGCTTTGACCGCCTGCGCGAATCCATCATCCGGCACCGGGACAAGTCCCTGCCTGCACAACGGGATGCTCTGCTGCATGATGCGGCTGAATTTGCCGGAACAGATGACTATGAAGATGACGTCACCCTTGTCCTGTTCAGGTTGGAATAAACCATGCGTACTGTGGACAAACGACACGACCTGCCATCCCCTGTTTCGGTGGTGATTCCATCCAGACCAGGGTTCGAAAAGGTGGCTATGGATGCGGCTTCCAGCTACGGTAAGCTGGTAGGCTTATCCGCTGAGCGGCGGGACGATTTGCGTACGGCTGTGGCTGAAGCCTGCATCAACGCCATGGAGCACGGCAACAGATTTTCCGATGAAACCGGTGTCGAGCTCATTTTGCGCGTGCGCAAAACCACTCTCGTCATCGATGTCGTCGATTTTGGCAGCGGGTTCCGGCATCCGGTGAAAAGGCCTGTACTGAAGAAAAAAATCAGCGGAGAAGAACCCGCACGCGGCTGGGGGCTTTTCCTCATCGAGCGCCTGGTCGATGAAGTGGAATTCACACGCACGAAGCAGAAAAAACACGTAACACGCCTGAAAATGCACCTGTGATCGCGTTGAACAGAGAGGCGGTCTGCAGGTCTTGCTGTTTTGGGCTTTTCACCAGAAAGGCCGCACCTAACGCTTCGCAACCGGGATAAATCGGAAGAAAAGAACAGCACCCACACCGGGCTTGACCAAACGGGTAACAAAAAGCGGGAGAGATGCACGTGCAGGATTTTGTCGTCAAACTTGAACTCGATGGTACGCTGGCAGTCATGAGCATGCAGGGCGACCTGACCAATGAATCCAAGACAAGGGTGATCAATGCCTATGAGCGGGTCCTCTCTGCCAAAGCGCGACATATTTTACTGGACTTCAGCCATACCGAATATATCAACTCTGCCGGCATGTCGGTTCTGATCACCCTGCTGACGCGCGCGCAGGAAGCAGATCAGGACTTGCGGGCTTTCGGTTTGTCGCCACATTTTCAAAAAATCTTTGACATGGTCGGTTTACTGAAATATATTCCCCATTTCGAAGATCGTGCATCAGCGCTGGCAAGCCTGGAGAAAGACAGATAGATGATATCATCGACACGCAAACACATATCCCAATTTTACCGGCGGCTCGCTGCAGCTTCGGCCTGTGCTGTCGCACTGGTGTTTCTCCCCGTTTCCGGGGCTGCAGGGGAAGGCGCAATCAGCCCATCTTTTGCTCATGTTGACAGCATCATGCTGCAGGCTGTAGCGGACAGTGTCTTCCCCGGCGCCGTGTTGCTGGTGGCGGATTCCGGACGCAGGGTGCACTTGCGGGCATACGGCATGATGGGCTACGGGACTTACGCCCGCCCGATGCCGAAAAACGCGATTTTCGACCTTGCATCCGTGACCAAAGTCGTGGCCACAACCACCGCAGCCATGCTGCTCGTCGATCGTGGCCTACTGGACCTCGACGCTCCGGTGCAGCGCTATCTGCCGGGATTTACCGGCGAACACAAAGATAAAGTGACTGTCCGGCACCTGCTCGTGCACGCCTCCGGGCTGCCGCCGTTCCGGCGATACTATCTTGAAAATCTCAGCGCGGAACAGACGCTGCACCGTATCATGATCGAGCCGCTCATCTATTCACCGGGCACGGAAACGCGCTACAGCGACCTCGGTATCATTCTGACGGCTAAAATCGTCGAAGCCATCAGCGGCCTCAGCCTGGACCGGTTCTGCGCAAAAAATATTTTCCAGCCGCTGGATATGGAGGATACTTTTTTCAACCCTCCGGCAGAGGTCCTGGACCGCATCCCGCCGACTGAATACGACCCGTGGCGGGGGCGCATGGTTCATGGCCAGGTACACGATGAGAATGCATTCACTCTGGGCGGCGTTTCCGGCCATGCAGGGCTGTTCTCTACAGCGGAGGACCTGTCCCACTTTGCGGCCATGCTGTTTGCGGGAGGGAAATACGGTGGCAGGCAGCTCATCAGCCCGGGAATCATTGCGGAATTCACGCGCAGGCAAAACCTCGTCTCCGGCAGCACCCGCGCTCTCGGATGGGACACACGCAGTGCTGAAAAGAGCAGCAGCGGGCATTACATGAGCATGCGCGCGTTCGGGCACACGGGTTTTACCGGCACCTCGATCTGGATCGACCCGGCCAAAAAGGTTTTCGTCATCCTGCTCAGCAACCGTGTCCATCCGACCCGGGACAACCGCCGCATCATCGGGTTTCGTCCTAAATTGCACGACGCTGTGATGCAGGCTCTCGGCAAGAGCAGATAGTTTTTCATCCGCATTATTTTTGAAATTGTGCGGCGCACCTTGTGACAATTCATGCCTTTCCGATGCGACAAGCGTGCCTGAGCGCGCGCAAATCCGATTTACCGTCAAAAATAACTCAGCTTATGACTCAGGAGTTTTCATGAAACACTTCATTCTCGGAGTCACCCTGCTGGCGTTTGCCTGTGGAGGTGGTTCGCTCACAGAAGTCAAAACAACGTACGAAGCAGGCGATTACACCAAAGCCATTTCTCTGTCACGAAATGCCATCGCGCTGGACTCTACCAATGTGGCGGCATGGGAATGGCTGGCAAAGAGCTACGAAAAAGCCGGCAAACAGGACAGCGCGCTTTATGCCTGGGAGAGCGCTTACGCGCGCAACAGCAGCCGGAACAGCATCCGGCAGCCCCTTTCCCGGCTGTACATCGCAAAGGCCTCACGTGCTGCGGATGAAAAAGAGTATGGCACTGCGTTGAACTATCTCGGCAAGGCAGAGAAAATCACGCCGAACTCTTTCGATGTATATTTTCTGCGCGGCCACATCTACCGCCTGCGTGGCTACCCGGGTAAAGCAGAAGAGCAATTTGCCAAAGCAAGCGAGATTTCCAAATCCGATCCGCGCTTGCAGGAGGAACTCGATGCGATCGCAAAGGCGCGTGCGCAAGCATCTGAGTTGCGCGACAAGGGGATAGCGCTGTACAAGAAGAACCGCTGGACTGCTGCAGGCAAGGTGCTGAAAAAATCTATCGACCTCAACGCCGAAGACAAGGACAGCAAGTACTACTACCATATGGCCCGGGGCAGGAGATTATACAAAAAAGGCAGTGTTTCCGCCCTGTGGGATGCCATCGAACATTTCGGTCTGGCGGCCAATGCCCGGCCGGACAATCCTGAGCCGCACTACTACATGGGCTTGTGTTACAAGAAAAAGGATAAAAAGGACTACGAGGGCCCGATCGCTTCCTTCGAGCAGGTTATTGCACTGGCTCCGGATTCCCGGCTGGCGAAAAAAGCCAAAAAACAAATTCGTGATATCCGGGCTCTCAAGGAAAAGCGCGAACGTTTCTGGGGTAAAAAGAAAAAAAGATAGCCAGCACCATAGCACATCAGCACGGCAGGAGTCCCGCACCCGATTTTCCTTTGGTCAGCAGATGCTGCGGGACCTGCGGTTTTAAATCAGAGGGTTGTGATAACTTATCTGAGTTTCACGCATATCAGGGATTGAATAGAATTGGGGACACGGGGCCGGGCACCCCGTGGGGAGTGCGTCACCGGAACAAGTACACGCCGCGATCCGAAGCTGTGGGGCGGAAAGCGGCCAGGTAAGGATAACTGAAGTACTTAGCGCACAGGATCGCCACGATGGCAAAAATACTGGTCGTCGATGACGACAAACACGTCCGACATTCCATCGGCCTGACTCTCAAGGTTGATGGCCACGATGTGGATGCAGCCCGCAGCGGCGAGGCTGCAATCCGCATGCTCGATACCCAAATTTATGATCTGGTGATCTGTGACCTGGTCATGGAGCAGACCTCCGGCATCGATGTTCTGCGACACTCACGCCAGGTTTATCCGGATGTCGAGGTCATCATGATGACGGCCTTTGCCAGCATAGACAACGCGGTAGAGGCGATGCGCGAGGGCGCCTACGACTACCTCACCAAGCCCTTCAACGAGGATGTTCTGCGCATGACCGTGGCCAAGGCCCTGGAACGCAACGAGCTGCGCAACAAAGTTCGCAACCTGGAACGCAATATGCGAGAGCAGTTCGGCGTCGAGAACATCATTGCAGCCAATCCGCGTATGCAACGCCTGCTGCGCAATGCCATTTCTGTGGCTCATACTGACAGCACCATTCTCATCACCGGCGAAAGCGGTACCGGCAAGGAGCTCATCGCCCGGGCTATCCATGACACCAGCAGGCATTCCGAAAAGCCCTTTATCGCTGTCAACTGCGGTGCACTGCCGGAAAATCTGCTCGAGAGTGAGCTTTTCGGCCATGTCAAAGGTGCATTCACAGGAGCGATATCGAACAAAAAGGGGCTCGTCGAAGAGGCCAATGGCGGCACCCTGTTTCTGGATGAAATCGCCGAGACCAGCCTGACCCTGCAGGTCAAACTGCTGCGGTTTATCCAGGAAGGCGAAATCCGCCGCGTCGGTGAAAACACAACGCGGCATGTCAAAGTCCGCCTGATCGCTGCGACGAATAAAGATTTAAAACAGGCCATGGCGGAAAACCTCTTCCGCGAAGACCTCTATTACCGCCTCAGCGTCATTCCGCTGCACATTCCTCCGCTGCGAGAACGCCCGGAAGACATCCCCCTGCTGGCGCAGCACTTTCTCAAGCTCTATGCGCGGCGTTTTGATAAAAACATCAAAACCTTTTCCAAAGAAACCAGCAACACGATGCTCAACTATCCCTGGCCGGGAAATGTGCGCGAACTGATCAATACGGTCGAGCACGGAGTGGCCATGTGTCACGGCGATAAAATCGAGCTCAATGACATGCCCCAGAGCCTGATCGAATACACGGAGATCGTCCCCGGTTTTCGCGAGGGTCTCACCGGCTCTCTCGCCGAAGTGGAAAAAAATTATATCCTCAAAGTTCTGCAAGACACGCATTGGAACCAAAAGCGGGCCTGTGCGATTCTGGGTCTTTCCAAAACCACCTTATACCGGCGGCTCAAGCAGTATGGAATCCAGGCACGCCTGATGCAAACCACGAGTTCTCCGGGCAGGTAAAACGCCAGTCTGTTACAGAAACGAAACCGTACAGTTGCATTTTTGTAAAACATCGTTGTTGCGCGACAGCGCAGCAGAGCGCGGCCATTGTTGCAGAAATCATTTTTCAGCCCGGCGAGAGAGAACATTTTTTTGCCAAAGACCTGCTCCAGACAGGCACAAAACAGACAAAATAACGCCGATCTCGTCATTCTTTTCTCCGCAGTTGCTGTCTTGACAGGGTATATTTTCTGCAGTCCGGAACAAGGGTTTGGGAAAGTGGAATGCTGTTTGCGTGCAGGGGCAGTGATCGTTGACCCATAGGGTTGTTGATGGCTGAACCGGAACCGGAGCTGAAAATGAACAGGCACCCTGAACTGGCACCAAAGAGCGACTTGACGCCTGATAGCATGCTTTTCCCCCACGTGACCATCGAAAGACTCGCGACAGCAGAATGTTTCGATGACCCGACTCTCGAACACGAGAATTCCTTCCTGAACATCTTGCCGGATCTGTATTTGTTTTCCCCGGACAGCCTTGAAGGCGAACTCTGACCTGAAAAGTTCCGTTTTGATAACAGTCCTGTGTAATTTACCTAATTACAGCAGGTTACAGCAACGTGCCCCGGTGGTGAGGGATTTTTCCGGTTGAAAAAGAAGCCGATATCCTCTATATTTGCTGTCCTTTTTTTCAGAATCAGGGCTTGTCCGGCGGCGGCTGCCGGCGCGTATCGTCCCACACGCTTCATTCAGGTACTGCTGCCGCGCACAACCATAGCCTGAAAATTCGAGAATAATGCAGGATAGCAGGCAGCCATACGGCATCCTGAATCCCTAAGGCCTGTTTTTTTCAGGAACAGTCAAACCAACAGGGTACACGATCATCATGAGAAAGTTTTCCGATACCCGTTTTCGTATCGTCATGTTCTCCTCTGCGAAATCAGAGCTCAAACAGGTGGAATTCAGTGTGAGACGTCTGGTTTTTCTCCTCACAATAAGCGGTCTCCTTCTCGGTCTCCTTTTCAGTGGCGGCTTTTTTGCCTTTACAAAATTTTTCCCCGCCATGTCCCTCTCTGCTGTCGATGACCTCGCTGCCGCCAGCTCGTTGAGTTCTGATATCGATAAGCTGGAAAAACGGTTTGCTTCCCTTTCCGGAACTCTGGATGAGTGGGACAAAACAGATGCCGCAGGAGAATCCCTCATCGATGAAAACAGCGATGTTTTTCTCTCCTACAGTGACATGGACAGCCTGGCGATGAAGGCGGAAATCCAGGCGATGATCGACAACCTGGAAATGCGTGCGCAAGAGACCATGCGGATACAGGAAACCTTCAAAGAAACTTTCGGGGAAGACAACGGCAAGCTGAAAAGCCATCCCTCGATCAAACCGCTGCAAGGCGGCCGGGTTTCAGACCTGTTCGGCAAACGCCGCGACCCGTTTCTGCGCAGAACGAGACACCACGGCGGTGTCGATATCGCAGCGCCACGCGGTACAGAAGTCTATGCCCCGGCTGACGGCATCGTCGTTTATGTGCAGCAAAAATATACGCTGAACCGGGGTTACGGCCGTTTTGTCCGCATCGACCACGGCAACGGCATCGTCACGCTGTACGGACACCTGCAAAAAGTGACTGTAAAACGCGGGCAGAAAGTCAAAAGGTGGGATATCATCGGTTTGGTTGGCGATACCGGCCGGGCTACCGGGCCGCATCTGCACTATGAAGTGCGGGAAAACGGCAAACGCATCGATCCCATGGCTTATATTCTGAATAATTAACCACCGGGGCTGTTCGAGTTCGAACTCTGGCAGATGGCTGGTTATCAGAGGGCTACCTTTTCCGGCGAGTTCCGGCGCGGTTTTGCATCGCTCAGACCAGGTCTGTCTGCCAGCCCGCCTCATCATCTCTCATTTCCCCACAGGGCCGGGCCTGTCCCGCATGCATCTGCTCAGCACACCGCTCACAACAGCTCTTCTTCATCCGCAGTTTTCTGCTCGGTTATCAGAAAATCGGGTTCGAAACTCAGGTGAATGTATAAATCCACCCCCTGCTCGTGTACCCGTAGCTCATGCTCCACCTCGCCAAGATGCGGCAACGCCTGAAAATGAAAAAGCTGCTCACCGACGGAGATGGCCACCGGTTCGAGATTGTTGATTTTATCCCTCAACTCATAAAGCAATGCTTCAAGATCGAAGTTCAATGATTTGCTCAGATTCGGCACGATGTTTTTGTTGATCAGAGCGCGCAGAATCGCCTTGACCAGTTTCGGCATCATGGGGAAATGGATTTCGCTGATAATCGCATGCCGGAGCTGCAGTTCATTTTCACTGATCTCCGGTCTGCAGACGAGGACGAGATCGGTGCCGTTGAATCGGATTTCGCCCCCGGGTGAAAACACCAGCCGGCCGTTAAGCTGCATGCGAATCTGGATTTTATCCGGCGAGTCGTAATGGATACTCAAATTTTCGACACAAAGAGGATCGCTCTCGTGTTGGCGGTAGGTAAATGTCTTCAAAAGCCTGATTTCGCCTGGCTCCAGTTGGATGATGATACGCTGCGGGGCCGGGATATGGCTGTAAGTCAGCCGCAGGTTGAGAGCGAGTGTAGCCTGGTTCATACGTTTTGTCCGATTTTTTGGATATCAGTCTCAGGTTTTGGCTTCGAGGAAAAATTTGTACCCAACCGTGTGCACAGTCACAATATGCCTCGGGTGGGATGGGTCCGGCTCTATTTTTTTGCGCAGAGACAGGATATAGTTATCTACCGTGCGCGTCGATGGATAAGAATCATACCCCCAGACAGCATCGAGCAGGGCATCCCGTGAAACGACTTCGCCCTCGTGCTCGCTGAAATAGCCCAGAATCCGGACTTCCTTGGCAGACAGTTCCGACACCCGGCCATCCGGCCACCTGAGCTGATGTTTTTTCAGGTCAGCCGTGCAGTGCTCAAAAACGATGACATCCGCCTCCTGTTCCGGCCGGAAAGAACGCCTCAGAAGAGCGTGAATGCGGGCGAGCAGTTCGCGCACTCCAAAAGGCTTGGTCACATAGTCGTCGGCTCCCATTTCCAGCAACAGCACCTTATCCAGCTCCTGGCTTTTACTGCTCAATACCAGTATCGGCTGTGAAAAGCCGGAGCTGCGCAACTCGCGGCAAATCTCTTCGCCGTTTTTCCCCGGCAGCATCAAATCGAGAATCAGGAGATCGATTTTGTTCTCCCGGGCCATGTTCAGCCCTGTCTCCCCGTGCTCTGCCGTGAGTACCTCAAAATGCTCGGCTTCCAGCATATCCCTCAGCCCCAGCACGATCGCCGGATCATCTTCGACAATTAAAATACGTTTCATTAGTTTTCCTCCGCGACTGGAATCCGCAAAACAAACCGGCTGCCTTTCCCCGGCACGCTCTCCACGCTGATCGAGCCGGCGTGAGCTTCCGCCACATGGCGGACCAGCGAGAGGCCAAGACCGGCCCCTCCGGCTCGCTGCACTGTGACCTCCTGTGAGCGATAAAAAGGTTCGAAAATCGCTTCCTGCTCCTCCGGCGCAATTCCTATGCCGTGATCCGCAACGCTGCACACGGCCATATCTCCTTCCCGCAGGGTGCTCACCTCCAGCAGACGCTCATCCCCGGAATACTTCATGGCGTTGGCGATGAGATTGGAAAGGGCCTCGATGAGAGCATCCCGGTCTGCAACCACCGGCAGCGGCTGAGTGCTGATCCGTTTTTCTACCGTGAAGTTGCCCATTTTGAACTGATACTGGAACGTTTTCAATACATCGCTGACGATGGCGTTCAGCTCATCCGGCTCACGATGATATCTTTTCGTCCCGCGCTCGATCTGCGCGAAATCGAGCACTGTATTGATCAGCCGCGTCAGGCGTTCGATTTCACCTTCCATGATATCGAGATATTCGAGCCGCTTCTGCCTGCTGACCTCATCTCCCTTGCGCAGCATTTCAGCAAACATCTTGATCGAAGTCAGCGGGGTTTTCAACTCATGAGTTACGCTGGAAACAAACTGCGATTGTGCGCGATTGAGCTCCTCGAGCTTGCGCGCCGCCCTGTGCTCGAGCAGCCACTTTTCCTGTAACCGCAACCGGTCTATGGCCAACGCCGTTTCGGTCGTCGTGGTTGTCAGCAAATCCGCGTCTTCAACAAAGTACGGCAAGCCGGATTTTTTTATCCCCAGCAGCAAATAGCCGAGCACTGTGCCGGTGGTACGCAACGGGCAGATCACTGCCAGACCAGCCTCTCTCAGCCCGGGAAGCCCGACAGGTTTGTGCCGGATGCCCGGCTCGAGGGACCCGCTGTCCGCGAGCAGACCGGTTGCTTCTCTGAACTGCTCATGAATTGCAGAATAAAAAGCATGCCACCTCCGGCCGGAGCGGCCGGTTTCCACAGGACGAAACTTTTCATCATCGAGCAGAATCAACTCGATATGTTCCGGCAACAGTATCTCCGAAACCTGCTGCAGCAAACATCTGCCGGCAGCCGGGCCGGACAGGCATGTTTTCAGTTTCTCTGCAAACCGGGCATGCGTCTCGCGGTAGTTATACTGTATGCGGAAAAAAGTGCGGTCAACAAAATGCTGAATCTGGCTGCGCAAAGGCTGGAACAACAGGGCAATCACCACAGCAGCGCCGGCAGATGCAAGCAGGGAAATCTTCACCGTGACCGTGCCTGCAACTGCTGCCACCCCACCAACGACGAGAGCATAGATCATCAGAGTGACTGCGAGCACCCCCGTATAGACCAGGCTGCGGTTAAAGATCAGATCGATGTCGAGAATATGATAGCGGATCACGGAAACGGCAAAGGTAAGGGGGATTGACACGGCGATCAGCAGAACAAACTCTTCGGCAATAAGTCCGTGCCCGAAAATGATTTGCGGCAAAGTCCACAGCATGATCAACGCGGTCGGACCGATCAGGATGCCGAGTAAAATCCATCGCAGCTTTCGGCGTTCGGGCTCTGTTTGCGCCGTGCGGTATGAGTGGATAAAATTGCCCGCAGAAACAAGCAAGATTACCGAAAAGATGAAGCGGAATATATTGAAAATCTGCATGTAGTGCCGGTACATCTCCAGGCTGTTCTCCTGCACGGCGCGTACGTAAACGATGCTCATCGACACGAACAAGACGAGCAAAACAGCGGCGGAGAGCCGCAGGGACAGTTTCCGCAGGGTTGTTTTTTCACGTGGGAACAGGAAGGTCAGATACAGAAACAGCCATGGGACAGCAGCATAGGCCAGAAAATACAGAAGACGGATGGCCGGGCCATGCGGCCCCCAGGGCAAAAAATACATCACCGCAATCGCCATGAACAATCCATGCAAAACACGGGCTGCGCGGTTCTCTTCCTGCCTGGTGATGACGATGAGCGCTATCAGAACATACAGGCCGCCGCACAAAATGACCACGAGCAGATACCGCACAGAGTATGCTGGTGGCAACTCGACAACAAGGCGAACGATTTCGTTCGCGGATGAAAATTCGAGCGCAACCTCATCCCCGCGCTCGTACTGATCGACATAAAATTCCACATCAGAACGAGTTCGGATATCGTTGCCATCAATCCGCAGCAGGCGTGCCCCGGGCGCAAGACTGCCATACGCTGCGGCCAGCTCCACTCCTGAATCGGTCTGCCGCAGTGCCATGGGCAGGGTACCGCGGTGTGCGCTGCGATACAGGCCGAACAGGCAAACGATCAGAATGACAGTATCAGCAATCAGTATGCGTTTCATCCGTGCAGAACTCATCGCGTATCGCGCTCCCGCAGGACAGCAATTACCTCGCGGATATTGTCCCGCTGTGCCCAGGTTATCATCAGCATGATCAGCAGAATGGTTGAAAAAGCCGCGAGGGAGTAGTCGAAATAAAGCGGCAGCACAGGTGTCAGGACGAATGTCGTCAGGCCGCTCAGGGTGTAATACCGGGTAAGAATATAGAGCAGCAGAAAAATCGTACCGATACCCAAAAGCAAATACACGTCGTAAAATGCCACAACACCCAGAGTCGTGGCCACGCCCTTGCCACCCCGGAAATGCAACTGTACCGGCCAGATGTGTCCGGCAACCACGGCGACCATGGAGGCAAATAACCAGACTTCACCGAGGCCCAACCAGCGTGCCGCCATGACGACCAGAGCACCCTTGAGAAAATCACCCAGAAAGGTGACGATGAAGCCGCTCCGGCCCAGCTCGCGGCTGACATTCGTCGCGCCGGTCGCACCGCTGCCCTGCTTGCGTACGTCATCCGCGCGGAGCCATTTGAATAGATAGTAGCCTGTATTAAAACATCCGGCCAGATAGGCTGAGAGTAGAAAAAACAGATTGGAGAAAGGTACAGACATACGCTGCTCCTCGGTATTCTTGGCGGTCGATTCGCTGGTCAACTTGCTGAATTTCGCTGTGAGAATCAATAAAATTCAGGCGGAATTCACGACTCCCATAAAGTCTTCACGGGACAGTATGCTGCACGTGATGTGATCGTAACACGAATAAATCGGATCCTGATCTGAGGGATTCGCCTCAAAACAATAAAGTATTCTTTTGTAGCAAAATGTTGTTTTTATGGCTCTTCCTCAGATTGTGTGGGTTGGGGGATTATCGTTTTGCAACTAACTCCGGCCCAATTTTGGGTGTCTCGAAATTTATTTTCCGTGGCACCCATCCCGTATCCGTACCGCGACATTTATGTCGCGTCTCAGCCCTCTTCGCTCAAGCATGCAGAATCACGGAATGTCGCGTCTTAGCCCTCTTCGCTCAAGCGTGCAGAATCATGGAATGTACGTACATCGCGACATGAATGTCGCGTTACGCTCTGGCACCCGTCCGTACCGCGACATTTATGTCGCGTCTCTGCCATCTTCGCTCAAGCGTGCAGAATCACGGAATGTCTCGTACAGCGCGACATGAATGTCGCGTTACGTTCTGACACCTGTCCGTACCGCGACATTTCTGTCGTGTTTCAGCCCTCTTCGCTCAAGCAGGCTGAATCATGGAATGTACGTACATCGCGACATGAATGTCGCGTTACGCTCTGGCACCCGTCCTGTCCCGTGACATTTCTCCGGTTTGCTGAATGAACTGGATACCCGG
>DRLW01000183.1 GCA_011375275.1 Bacteroidota bacterium | reverse complement strand
CCATGGAGGTGTCGCTGCGCGGGCATTCATCGACGCTGAACAGGCCGGCTTTTGTCTGCACCGGCACGATCTCGTCCGCAAACTTCTTCTCTGCGATGGCCTGCAGGGCCTTTTGGTGCGAATGCAGGGCAAAACGGTCCTGTTGCTCGCGGCTTATGCCGTATTCACCGGCCAGGTTTTCGGCTGTCTGCCCGAGGGAATCGGTATGCCCGAGCTGCTCCATTTTCGGGTTGACCATGCGCCAGCCCAGAGCTGTATCGAACACGGTCAGACTGCCGGCGGGAAAGGCGCGCTCGGCTTTGGGCAGAACATGCGGTGCCCGGCTCATGGATTCGACACCGCCGGCGAGATAGAGATCACCGTCGCCGAGCATGACGGCCCGTGCGGCCTGGGCAATAGCCTCCAGCCCGCTGCCGCATAGCCTGTTCACCGTGCAGCCAGGCACTTCGACGGGAAAACCGGCTAGCAGCACACCCATGCGCGCGACATTGCGATTGTCCTCACCGGCCTGGTTGGCACAGCCGAAATAGACATCTTCAATATCCTGCGGCGGAATCTGCGCACGCTCAGCGGCTTTTTGCAGTACCAGACCGGCGAGATCATCCGGTCTGGTCAGTGCCAGAGATTTACCATAGCGGCCGATCGGCGTGCGCACCGCCTCGACTATCCACGCTTCGCTCATGAGTTGTCTTCCTGTGAATGGGTTGCCAGCCAGGCCTTGTTGGCTGCGATGATGGCATCGATGATTTTGGTGTAGCCGGTGCAGCGGCACAGATTGCCGCTGATCGCCTCGGCGGCCTGCTTGCGGGTGATGGGCTCACCACTCTCCACGACTGGTGCTGCTGCTAAAATGATCCCCGGGCTGCAGAAACCGCACTGCGACCCGCCGGCTTCGTCGAGGGCATCGACGATGGGGTGCAGGTGCTCACCCCTGCGGCTGAACCCCTCGATGGTGATGACTTTGCAGCCATCTGCCTCGGCAGCCAGGGTCAGGCAGCTCAGCACGGGTTTGCCCTCGAGCAGCACGGTACAGGCGCCGCAGTCGCCTTTGTCACAGCCCTGGCGTGTGCCTGTCAGGCGCAGGTGGTAGCGGATGACTTCGAGCAGGGTGTCATGCGCAGCAGCGAGAATTTCGACCGGCTCGCCGTTGATTTCGAAAGAGATAGGCCGGGAATGTTTTGCTGACATGGTTTGTCCGGTTTACCTGATGAGTGTGTGCCCCGGCAGGGCAGAGTGAGAAACGCTGTAATCAGCGGATTTTTTCTGAAAAATCAAACAGATTTCTCACCGTTTGCCCCGGAACCGTGCGACAGCAGCACCCGTGGCTGCCGCCAGGAACGGTCTGCTTTTTTCTTTGTTTAATGCAGCACAAATCTTATCTTGCTTTTTCCCTGTCCGATCATATTTTGACTCAAAAACGAGGACCGTTTCCCAGTGATGAAAAAGTATATCCGCTGCACTTTGACTTTTCTGCTCGTCGCTTTTCTGACCTCCCCCGTACTGCCGCAGTCACAAGATTTTGAAACCCACATGGTCGCCATGCGCGACAGCGTTCGCCTTGCCACTCATGTGTTCAGGCCGGCAGGCACATCCCACGGAGCTGTTCTGATCCGCACTTCGGAAAAGCAGGAGCGTTACACCAATGTGGCGCGGCGCTTTGTACGAGCCGGTTACGCGGTGGCGATCCAGAACACCCGCGGCCGTTATGGCTCCGAAGGCGTTGACTCTCTGTTTTTCGACGATGGCTGGGGCAAGCGCCAGGATGGCTACGATACAGTGGAGTGGCTTGCGAAACAACCGTGGAGTGCGGGAAAGGTCGCCTGTTTCGGAGTTGGCATCGATGGCTTTCTCGCGTACCAGGTGGTTTCAAGTGCGCCGCCGGGCCTGACAACGGCCTATGTGGTGTCCGCGCCGTATGATTTTTATCAGGATGCTCTTTTCCCCGCGGGTGCTTTTCGGAAGGAGTTTGCGGATGTCTGGTTCCGGGAACATAGCGGTACAGCATTGACCACGCTTTTTGAAGATTACGCCCGCCTGTCCCGGTTCTGGCTGCCACTGTTGAATTCCCGGCGTGCTTCTGAAGTGCGTGTGCCGGTGGCTCATGTTACCGGCTGGTACGATGCGTTTTTCAACGGAGCGTGGCGCGCTTTTTCGATAAACCGGAGAAAAGCCCGCGGCCTGGGAAAAAAGTATCAGAAACTGATCATCGGGCCATGGGCCGGCGGCCTGGATGCGATCGGCAAGAGAAAGCAGGGCGAGCTGACCTTCCCGGACGACGCGGCTTTTGATGTGCTCGCAGATGCCACGCGCTGGTTCGACCAATGGCTGAAACAGGAAGACACCGGCATACTGTATGAAACCCCTGTGCGCTACTATCTGATGAGTTCTGCAGGAGAGTCCTTTGCGCCGGGGAACGAGTGGCGGGAAGCAGGCGAGTGGCCGCCGGATGCGAAAAATGTCCGTTTTTATCTGAGCATGAACGGCATGCTTCAGCGTGATAAAAAAGACAAAAACGACACGGCCGAGGGGTATCGTTACAATCCGGAAAATCCGGTTCCGACAGTGGGAGGGGCAACAGTTTATTACCAGCCCGGCCCGCGCGATCAGCAGCAGGTTGAAAAGCGCGAAGACGTGCTGCTGTTCACGACAGAACCCCTGAGCTTTCCCATGACCGTCGCCGGCCGGATACGCCTCAAATTATACGCAGCCAGCAATATGCTGGATACTGACTTCACCGCCAAACTCACCGATGTGTACCCCGATGGCCGCTCGATGCTGGTCGCGGATGGCATCGTGCGCGCGCGTTACCGAAAATCTCTGCAGGATGAAAAAACGCTCTCGCCCAACCGTGTTACCGTGTTCGAAATCGACCTCGGGCATACGGCGATCGTATTCAACGAAGGTCATCGCATCCGGCTGGCGATTTCCAGCAGTAATTCGCCGCGTTTCGAGGCCAACCCGAATACCCCGACGCCGTTTCATCAAAACACGCACATGTTCACCGCGGTCAACTCGATCTACTATGGCGGTAAAAAAGCCTCTTATTTGTATCTGCCGATCGTACCCTCGGCTGATGAATAGACCTCAGTTCGCCGGCCCGGCAGGGCTATACTCAAAAGGCAGCATTTCGGCCAGCCGCTGCCATCCCCAGTAGCCCTTTGTGTGCAGGGCAAAGGTATCGAAATACCGCCCGCGCACATCGATGGTAACAGAGTCCTGCAGGGCCTCGATGAGCGAGGTCTGGTACGGCCGGGTCCAGCGCCCCAGCCGGAGATAGGCGAGGTATTCCGGCTGCTCTGCTCCGCGATTATAAACGACCTGCAGGCTGCCACGAAACGTGAGTACTCTGTCTTCCGGGTGCGTTCCGGCGCGGATCAGAGAATAGGGATCGATCTGCCTGCGTATGGTTTGCGGACTGCCCACCGGGCGCTCCAAGCGGTAAACGACAAAACCTTCCCTGCTGAGGAGATTTATACTGCTGGCTTCCCCACGCTGCAGGCGTGCCGCAAGTGTCGGGTCGCGCTTCAGTACAGTTGTCACGCTGTCGAAATTCGCGCACAGCACCGTGAGAAAATGGCGCAGCGAACCCTGGTATGCTTGTTTTCTGCGTTCTTTCCAGGTTCGCAGTTGCTGTGATGAGTTCGCGGCCAGGGTGTCAAAACGCGGCAGGCCTGAAAAACGCGCAGTTGTGCGCGAGGCGCGAAAGCTCTCCAGGACATAATAAATTTTATATCCCAGCCCCCGGTTGATGATTCGCAGCGGCTCGCTAGCTGTGGCGATCAGTGTGTCATCGTTTACCCGGAAATCGAGACAGTACGCATTTTCGATCTCGGTCATGCGGGCGTTGCGGCTGGTACCGATGAGCTGTTCGGAAAAACGGCGCAGATTTTTGCGCCACTCTCTGGTATCTGCCGAGATTTCAATTTCCGGGAACGGAATGATACGAGGGGTCAGCGCCACAGTGAGGATCACAGGAGTTGCTGCAGGGAGGCGCAGTGTTTTCTTGTAGAGCTCATACCCGAGGACCGAAACGATGAGCTCGTGTTGGCCGGCCGGGATGTTGTTTATCTGGAAAATGCCCTGCTCATCACCGGCATCGCCGAGCATGGAGTGGGCGAGGAAAGCGTTGGCATGGGGAACAGGCTGTCCGGTTTGCGCATCGAAAACACGGCCCCGGATGCTGTATCCGGCTGTGTTTTGAGCGTGTAAATGTGCCGCAGGTGCTAAGTTGGCAAACAGGAAACCACTGAACAGAAAAACAGACCATTTCAAGGGGATGCCCATTTTTTAACTCCGTTTCTGCGCAAAGATGGATTTTGGGTTCCGGGACGCAGGCTCACGTTATTATGCTGAATGGAGGCAAGCATTGGATCAATCCATTCAAACAGCTTTTTTGCTGCTTTCGGGATCTCAAAAATAAATCGCTCAGGTTCAGAAACGATAGCAACGTTCCGGCTGCTGAGTTTGAATATCACCTGTGCATTTTTTGAACCGCCAGGACGCCAGGGGGAAAACCTAAAAAAAAAGCTTTTCTTGGCGCGCTTCGTGCCTTTGCGGTGAAAACAAAAGACTTCTGCGCATCTTTTTGAACCGCTATGGACGCAAAGTAAAAACAAGGTGAAATGTCAGAAACTGCTGGAACAGGTTTCCCCGATACTTCAGCTTTCTTCGTGCTGAAACCCGGCTTCGGCCTAAAGCTGTTTGATTGGATCAATCCTCCGGGTATCCAATTAGCTCAGCAAAACGGGTTGGGCTCAGATACCGGCATGTGTCATTCCGGCCAGGCGCAGCGCCGTACCGGAATCTCATCTTTTCGGGCACGTGCCTGAAGTCTGGGCGATTCCGGTCTTCCCCTGCGGGGAAAGCGGAATGACGGTTCTGGTGCAGGCACGTGCTGTTGTCACTAGGTCTGGTTGCAAAAATCCAACCGCGCTGAGTTAAATGGATAACCAGTGGGCAATCCATTCGAGCAGCTTTTTTTGCAGCTTTTTTCCCCAAATATAAATCGCTCAGGTTAGGCCCTACAAATCTGATCACCGGTTGAAGAGATACGATGCAGAATGACAGACAGACGCCGCTTACCCGCGAATTCTTCCGCCTCACTGTACCCAATATTCTTTCGAACATCACGGT
>DRLW01000182.1 GCA_011375275.1 Bacteroidota bacterium | reverse complement strand
ACGAACGAAATCAGCAGCAGAGTGAGATGTGGCAGTGCCAGAAAAATGCTGGCCACTGTAGCGATGACCACAGCGGCGAAGCGTGCGCCCGCACTGCGGATCGGACGCGGCGGCAAGGGGACACCTTTTTGTCCGGCTGTTCCTCCCTCCTGCCCCTGGCGCAGACTGAGAATGAGAAAGACGATGGAAATGACTGCCAGCATCACCGACTGTGCGATCGCCATGGGCATATTGCCCTGCATTTTATTTTTAAAAATTTCAACCGTGAGGATGCGGAAATTACCGGCAAAGAGCAACGGAGCGCTGAAGGAGGCCATGCTGATCATAAAAACAAGTATGCCTGAAGCGGTGATCGCCGGGCGTAATTGCGGCAGCACAACGCGAAACAGAATCCGCACCTGGTCCGCACCAAGGCTCTGAGCCGCTTCGATAGTTGAACCATCAAGACGTTTCAGGGCAGCGCGCACGAAGAGGAAGAAATAGACATAAAAGCTGTAGGCATGCACGATGAGAATACCGGTTACCCCCTGCAGGCGGAAGGGCTGGTGCTCGAGTCCAAAGGCCGATTGCAGCAGCCTCGGCAGCATGCCGCTATCACCGAGGAGCACCATAAACGCCACAACGCCGACCAGCGGCGGCAGAACGATGGGCAGCGTTGCCAGTACTGAAAGCAGGCGTTTGCCCGGCAGTTCGAAACGCTCGAAGAGAAAGGCCAGCGGTATGCCGATGAGCGCAGCCAGCACCACCGTGGCGAGCGAAACCATGACGCTGCCGGCGAGGGCAGCAAGAGAATGATTGCCGCCGGCATCGAAAAATTCGAGATAGTGGCGCAGCGACCAGCCGCCTTCGTGCATCAGGCTGGCGGTAAAGAGCTGCCAGAGCGGATAAACGATGGTCAGAAACAGGAGGAGAAGAACGAGCGCCCGCGGCAGCCAGGTCTTCATCTGCTCGCGAGAAAAAGAGGGCTCAACTTTGTCGGACAACAGATTCATACCTCACCGGGGAAAAGATGGATGCGTTTTTTCGGGATGTGAAACGGCACCAGATCACCGGGATGCAGCCTTTTATCATGATCTTTCAGGTTCAAAACAGCGCTGAAACGGGCCCCTTCGTACTCGAGCAGGAGTTCTTCGGCCGGGCCGGTATAGATTACCGAGATCACCCTGGCCATCATGGCCGGCGCCTGGTCTTCCGGCTGCAGTTCCACGGCATGCGGGCGAAAGGCCACGGTCACTTTGCGGCCTGCCGGCAGCGCTTGCGCCGGTGCATGTATTTTCCACCCCGCTGTGAGACGCACAGTCATACTTCCGTTGCTGCCGGCTTCAATTTCACCAGAAAGGAAATTTGCCTGTCCGAGAAAGGCCATGACTTCCCGGCTTGCAGGTGCGTTGTACACCTCGCGCGGCGTGCCGATTTGCGCCGGTTTGCCATCCAGCAAAACAGCCATGCGGTCGCTCTGCGCCAGTGCTTCATCCTGATCGTGGGTGACATAAAAAGTGGTGATCCCCAGTTCCTGCTGCAGCGCACGAATCTCCTCCCGTGTTTCCACACGCAGCCGGGCATCGAGGTTACTGAGGGGTTCATCGAGTAGCAGAATTTCCGGTTCGATCACCAGGGCACGCGCCAGGGCGACGCGTTGCTGCTGGCCGCCGGAGAGAGCTGTCACCGGCCGGTCTTCATATCCGTTGAGATCGACGCGATTGAGGGCCTGGCGAATCCGGCGGGGAATATCGCCAGCCTCAACCTTGCGAGCTTTCAACCCAAAAGCGATGTTCTCACCAACGCTCATGTGCGGAAACAGGGCATAATTCTGAAACACCATGCCTACCTGCCGCTCGCTGGGCTTGAGAGAGGTCACATCCCGCTCCGCAAACCAGATCGTGCCGACATCCGGCTGCTCAAATCCGGCGATCATGCGCAGTGTGGTCGTCTTGCCGCAGCCGCTTGGGCCGAGCAGGCTGAAAAACTCGCCCTGCTGCACAGACAGGTTCAAATCATCCACAGCGCGCACCGGGCCAAAATGTTTGACCAGATGTTCGAGGCGGACATGCGCCATTTTACTTCCCTCCTCTGCCGCGGATGTGGTCATCCCAGTACTGCATCCACTCGTTGCTTTTTTCAGCAAAAAGCTGCCAGTCCATGGGCAGAACCTTCAGCGGTTGCTGCATCCACACAGGCAGTTTTTCGCGCGGGATATCCGTGCGCGCCGGGATTCTGTAGTACGTATGCGCCTGGTGAATCAACGCATCCCGGGTGGTGACGAACTCATAAAAACGCCGGGCCAGTTCCGGCTGCTTGCTGTTGCGCAGCAGCGCCATGCAATCCGTTACCACGACCGTGCCGCTCCGGGGTAAAATAAAAGCAAAGGGATAGTTGTTCTCATTGTGCTGCAGCATGATGTCAGGCATATTCCACAATGTAACATCGGTTTCGCCGCGCGCCAGTGCGATGTACAGCAGATTGGGGTTGAGGGTATAGGACGCCGTGTTGCGATCGAGCCGGCGCAGCCACTCAAAGCCTGCATCGAGCTGCCCGGTCCGCCGCAGTTCACGCTGAATCATAGCGGCAAAAATCGCACGCATCGTGCCGCTGGCCAGCGGGTCGCGGATGACGATGCGACCGCGCCACTGCGGCTGCAGCAGCTCGTCCCAGTCCTGCGGTGCGCTGCTGCTGTCGAGTTTTTCGCTGTTGTAGGCGATGACTTCAGGGGTGAGAAAAGTGCCGTACCAACGATCGGCAGGATCGTGATGTGCGGAATCTACTTCCGAGGCCCAGGAAGGGCGATACGGCTGCAGGAGTCCTTCCTCCGCGGCCTGCATGAACAACGGCGCCGGCGCACCCCACCACAAACTCGCCTGGGGATTGGCCTTCTCACTGCGGATCCGGTCAAGGGCATCCTGCGAGCCCATATCGATGGCATAGACGCGTACCCCGGGGTTCTCCTTTTCGAACAAACGCGCGTATTCGGAGGTCAGCTCCTCACCGTGGGTTGTGTAAATCACCAGCGTCTTTTTTTCATCTCCACACGAGCTCAGGAAAATCAGCAGCAGGACAGCTACTGCTTGTATCGCTTTATGCACGTCGGAACTCCTGTATTTTGCGCAAAGATCGGTTCAAAAGCGCGCTCCCGATTGATTCACAAGAAGCGCCTCGCACCCTTTTCCTGCGATATGACCCGAAAAACGGTCCGGCGTTGTAAGCTGCAGGCAGCAACAAAAAAAGCCGAGAAAAACTCGGCTTCAAATATCATGCGCGAACCAGGCAACCGTATCGGATCATCAGACTGGAACAGGTTTAACGGTTTGTTTGCGGCTCAAAAGTAAAATTGTATTTCTGGTAAGTATAAAGCCCCGGGCCATCCTCCCTGATCTGCAGGATACGGTAGTAGAGACGACCACGCTCAGCAGGATGGTCCACAAAGCGGTAAGAAAAACCAGCAGCCCCGGCATCGAAACCATGTGCCGGAACATACCCGGCTTTGACAAAGCCACTGCTGTCCGTTCTCCGCTCGATCTGATAACCCGTAATGCCGGTTTCGTCGCCGGCTTCCCACTCGACCAATACCGTCTCCGGGCCGAAATGCCTCACATCGATCGTGAAATTGTTTTGCACATTTTCGTAGCTGGTATATTCGGTCTTGATCGAAATCGGAACGCCGATCACGAGAACAAGAACGATCAGCAGAAATAATCGGCACTTACTCATAGGTATGATCTGTAGCCTGAAAAATTCGTGAATTTTGCAAAATTCCATCTCACCCCGATTTTACAGACAGACGCATTGCGTACCGAGGCGAGCCAGTTTCGATCAAAAACGAACCCAAAGATAAGGCTTTTCAGGAAATAAGCAAGTTTTTTCGTATCAATACGACTGTTCCAGAAGCGAACGGCAGGACAAGAAAGGTTGTACGAACCATCCTGAGTGATTTCTTATTTGGGGCAAAAGAAGCTGTTTGATATGGATAGTTTATCTTTATCTGTCCCATAGGGTCTGGGTATTTCGTCCATACATTCGGGCTGAAGCCGGGTTTCACCGCAAAGACGCGAAGTGCGCGAAGCAGTCTGGCCATCCACTTCACTCAGACGGTTGCATTTTTCCAGCCAGACCGCCAGAACACAGCACGTGCCTGCACCGGTTTCCCCGCAGGGAAAGACCGGAATCTCCCGGACTCTGGCACGTGCCCGAAAAGATGAGATTCCGGCACGGCGCTGCGCCTGGCCGGAATAACAGATTTCGGAATCTGAGCCGGACACGGTTTGCTGAGTAAACTGGATACCCGGGCATTTCTGCAAACGTCACCTTGTTTCCCTTTGCGCCCCTGGCGTCTTAGCGGTTCAAAAAATGCACAGATGATATTGAAACTCAGCAGCCGAAATGGTTCCATGGTTTCGGATATGAGATCGAACGGGTGGGATACGGGAAAGCGTCACATCGAAGCAGGCCCCCCAACTCTTGCCAGATCAGTGCGGTACAGCCAAATGCAAGCTCATCATTTCACCAGCAAACTGACGCGCCGGTTGACGGGCAGGCCGCGTCTGGCTTCATCCTCCGGTTCACGCAACCGGGTATCGGCAAAGCCCACTGCGACGAAGCGCTGTGGTACAAGCCCGCGGTCGATCAAATAGCGGATAACCCGTGCCGAGCGCGCTGTGGAGAGCTCCCAGTTCGAGGGATAGATCGCGTTTTTTGACAGAGGCAGGGTATCGGTGTGACCCTCGACCTGGATGCTGCGATCAGCGACTTCTGGTGTGCGAAAGATGGCTGCTATTGCGTCGAGCACAGGCCCGGCTTCTTCCTTCAATTCTGCCCGGCCGGAGGCAAAGAGAATCTTGTCCTGAAAATTCAGCAGCAGACCATCTTTGGTCAGCTCGACATCGACGCTTTCCTGCAACTGATACTCGGCGATGAGCTGCTGGAGTTTTTCTTCCAGTTTGTGCAGGGGCATCTGACGGCTCTCGCTGAAGTATTCCATGATCATCTCAAATTTGCTCTGGTCAACCTGCGAGATGGCGAAGAAGAGCACAAAAAAAGCCAGCAGCAACGTTACGAGATCGCTGAAGGAGAGCAGCCAGGGTTGATCATCAGCAGCAGGCTGACGGCGCAGGAGTTCGGGCATTTCGATTTGCATGGCCTTACGCTGCCTTTCTGATTTTCCTGCGCGCGCCGCTGTCCGCGCGGCTGAGCTTGAACCGTTCGGCCGGACTGAGCAGAGCGGCGAGTTTATCGCGCACATACACATAATTCTGCTTATCATACATCATCAGTACAGCCTCCACCTGCAGGGTTTCGTGCAGCAGATTCGCCTCCGCACGCTCCTTGATCTTGGCCGCGATCGGCGCAAAGACCATATTGGAAAGAATCAGGCCGTAGAAGGTCGTGGTCAGCGCGATCGCCAAACCGATGCCAACCTGCCCGGGCTGCTCCTGCAGCGTCATCAGCATGTTGATCAGACCGATCAGCGTGCCGATCATACCAAAAGCCGGTGCAATCCTGCTCATGGTCTGAAACAGCTCGCTCTGCTTGTGCTCGCGGACCATTTTCCAGCGTACATGGTCTTCGAGAATAGCCCTGGCCTCTTCGCGCGTGTAGCTGTTGGCGAGCATGGACAAACCGTCTTTCAACACCCACAAGCCCTGGAGATTCTTGATTTTCTCACTCAGCGCCTGCACCCCCTCTTTCTGAAAAATCCGCACAGCCATGACGATATTTTCGATCGCCTTGACATTATTGTGCACGCCGGAACGGAAGATGACAAAATAACTCTTGAACCCTCGCAGGACTTCCGGGAAAGGAAACGAAACAAAGGTTGCCGCAATGGTGCCACCCAGCACGATGGCAAGGCCCTGCCAGTTGACGAAAACCTCGGGTTCGGCGTTGCCGCTCAGGATGCCGGCGACAACGAGAAACCCGCCGACGAGTATTCCGAATAGTGTAGCCAAAGTGATCTCTCCTCAAAAATTGAGCGCCAGAACACAGCGTTGCGCCGGAACCAGCGGATATTCAGGGAATGAACAGAGCGTGGCCGGTGCTGCACAGGCACAGGCTGCCTTTTCCTCTTATTACTCTGCCGTGCGTACTGCATCCTTCTTGAACCGCGCCACCAGTTGCTTGATCTCATCGAGGCCGGGATTGATCTGCAGTGCGTTTTCCCACGCCCGTACAGCTTCTGCAACATCGCCGTTGACGAAATAGATCGACCCGCCCAGGGCATAAGCCGAAGCGGTCTCCTGTTTTTTCAGGGAAGCATTGAGCACGCTCAGCGCCTGTTCATATTTTTGCTGATAAAAGAGCTTCTGCGCCAGATTGATATCCCGGATGATGTCATCGGTGAGGTTCTCATCCGCAAAACGGAAGTCTCCGCGCTCCAGTTCCGTATTCAGGCTGTCGGCTGATGGTGGCGCCGGGTCACCGGTGAGCAGGCTGTCGCCGTGGGTGATCTCAAGCTCTCCATCGCCGCGTTT
>DRLW01000181.1 GCA_011375275.1 Bacteroidota bacterium | reverse complement strand
GAAGAGCAACCAGTCATAACCGGCCTTTTGATAGGGCCGCAACTTACCCTTGAACTCTTCCGGCACCTCATGCTCTGCGATGCCCTCGAAATTGCGCAATTTCTCGATGAAGGTAGCATATTCGGCATCAGCCGTAACAGCGCCGATCTCTTCTGCAAACATCTCGATCAGACGCACCTGCGTGCGCGACACCCGGACATTTTCCTGCTCAACCTGCCCGAGTTTCATCAGCGTGCCGAAGTGATCCAGCCACTGTTCCGGAATCTGCACTGTGCTGCCATCGCTGAGGGTGATATAGGGCAAACCGCTGTCAAGCGCTTTCTGTAACTGCTCCATGGTGACGATGATGCCGTCAAAGTCAATGATGAGCTTGACATCAAACCAGTCGATTTTGCTGTTGACCTCTGCGGAGATTTTGGGCGTTATCCGTTTGACTTTGAGCTGTTCCAGGCTTTCCTCACCCTCGATGAGAAAGCCCTTTTCCTGAAACTCCGGTACTTTCTCGAGCAACCAGCGGATCGCCTGCTCATCCTGCAAATAGAGACCGCCCTCATCATCTTCTACCACACCACTTTCGGACAGACTGTCAAGGGCTTCCTCCTCGAATTCCGGCTCACGGGTAACTTTGAGCAAACGGTCATCGCTGTCTGAAAAGACATAACTGAACTGCTCATCAGCAGAGGCGGAGAACTCATGCTCGCCATACACCATGTTCAGCTCGACAGAGACCCCCTTGCTGTTCTCCTCCAGCTTAATGCGTGGCACAGGCTCGTAACTCACTTCCTGCACTTCCATAACATTCTGTAAATCGATATTGCTGATGATATCCGGAACCGAGGCGACACGCTGCAGGAAGACCGGGATATCTTTACGCGGGATCTGCAGAGTAAACTCATCTTGCAGAAAAGGGGCAAGGGGAGCATATGAAGTGACGTTCTCGATCTGGATCAGGGTTTCCTCGTGTAAAAGCCAGAGGGGATTTTCAGTCAGCACAGCATGTTGCTCTGATATTTTGTATTCCTCGCCCTCATAGAGCAACCAGGGGACACACTGAATCTGTTTACCCTTTTCCTCCGCCCGGAAAACGATCTGCCCGGGCGTATCACTGATTTTCAGGTTGAAAAAACTACCGTGGTGCACTTTGCACGCCACCTGGCTGGTACGCAACAGGCCGAACAGATGTCCGCAGCTGGCGCCAAAGGGTAAATTCAGATAGCCGTTCATCTGAAAGCTGCGTGGAGTATACCAGTAGGATGAATACACATTGTTCAAGCTGTTGGCGAGGATATATGACACGACGAGTTCCTGTCCCGGCGTGATGACGAGGTCACCCTTATCCAGGTCCTGAGCTGTGAGCCTGGCACGCCGGCCGAGGGAGCCGTCTTTTTTGATATATGCCTTTTCCACGGTCAGCAACCAGTTTTGATGACCGATTTCCACCGAGATCACCGGCTGCCAGCGACGTTCCGGGCTGTGGCGATTCACGACCTCGCTCGTGTATGTCTCCCACGCTGCCATGCGCCTGACCCGGGCCTTTTTTCTCTTTTCCCATACCGGAGGTTTCGGAGGAAGTACGACCGGATTTTTTTTCTCTTCCTCCAGGGAAATAATTTTCAGCCCTACTGCAACGATGTGTTTGCAAACATCATCATAAGGACAATCGCACTCGGTCACCAGAGTACCTTTACGGTCTGTGCGTAACCTGACCACATACATGAAAGTGCCACGAACCTGCGCTTCTACCAGGTTCTCATCCATTTTTATAATCTCGACGCGATCGCCGAGATAATAGCCCCGTCCGCGGCTGTAAATCCTGGGGCCTGCCATTTCGCGCAGAAGCTCTTTGTTGAGAGAAACCATACTCACCGATACTTTCCTAATCCGATTTTTTTCACAAATGAACGCCTCGTATGCAGAATAACCGGATAGTTGAACAACTCTCTGCCGGTGTTTTTGTGCAGAACAACATGAACTGCAGATTTTTCTTACCGGCTGAGGAATGTTCCAGCACTTTCACGAGGCGCAAATGCAAGCTGACAATATACGGATTTAATTACCAAATAACAGTTTTTTTGCGCGAAACTCGGGTTATCAATTGAACGCTCTGGTTACCCTCTTCACTCAGCCGGTTGCATCTTTTCAATCAGACCACCTGACAACAGCACGTGCCTGTACCTGAACTGTCATTCCGGTTTCCGCGCAGCGGAAGACCGGAATCTCCCGGACTCCGGCACGTGCCAGAAAAGATGAGACCCCGGAATTGAACGCAGCTAATCGGACCTGATGCAGATATCCCCCTCTTTGCGGCCAAAGGGAAGCGAGGTGACGGGAGCCCCCGGTATCGTGCGGGCTTTCGGAGCAGGAGGTATTTCTCTGATGTGCAGCCACGGGAGTGGAAACAGGGGCGTCACACTACAGGAGCGATGTCACGAGAGAAAAAATAGTGGTTGAGCTCAGGACAGCTCGTCCTGAACCGCCTCGATGCTTGTGGTCAAAATGTGCAGAATTTTACCGGCCGCGACTTCCGCGCCGTTGATGGGGAAAGAGCGTTTTTTCCATTTCCGGCGCAGGGTTTTCTGGATGGCCTTTTTCCAGTTGCCGGCAAAAAAATCATCGGGGGGGACAAACTCGCTCACGGCATAACGCTTCAGGCTATCGACGAGAATGTCGTACTCTGCGAAATCCGGGCGGCTGGTATAAACCAGCGGTGTGGTGTTCGCAATACACTCAGAGACGATCCCATAGCCGGGCTTGGAAATCACCACATCCGCCATATTGACCAGCTCCTGAAAGGGCATCAGGTTCTGCGGTAATGTGATGACACCATCGCGTTCGGGCTGGCGACCGAGCAGGATCAAACGCAGGGATGGGTCAGAAATCAGCGGTGAGAGCTCGATACGCTGTACATCCTGTTCGCGCAGGGCGACGAGCAGCAAAGTCCGGCCGTCATCCGGAATACGCAGCATTTTACGCACGTTATCGGGTTTGCGCCGTGCACGCCGGGTTATCAGCGGCACGTTGACGATGCGCTGAAATGCCGACATGTCGCCATGCATGGGCAGGCGCAGCAGGACATCCGCCCGTGCATAGCAGTCGCGGAACTGTGCGATGGTCTCGCTGAATTCGGGCAGCTCTTCGGTAAACGGTTGATAAATCCAGTCCCAGGAAAAATTACCGATGGCCACAGAGGGGATCCCCGCTTTCTCGGCCGCGACAAAGGGCAACGGTGGAATATCGCCGATGACGAGCTCGATGCCGGCTGACTGCAGAAAGCTCACCTCGCTTTCGATGTATGCTTCGCTGTTCTGCATCAACTTTTGTACACGCTGCAAGGTCGCTTTCTTGTCCACAGTGTGGAAGTCGTGGTCAAAGGTACCGACGTCATTCTGCTGAAGATAGTAGCTGTAGTTGGATTGCAGGTTGAGCGGGAAAAACCACTCCGGAGCTGATGTTCTGATATGAAAAAACAGATACGGGTTTTGGCGCGAAAGCTCTCTGATGACCTGTATCGAGCGGATGGCGTGGCCATATCCATGGCCACTGATATAGTAGGCAATGTGACGCATCAAAAAAATCGCTTTCTTTTCCGTTAATCCGGATTTATTTTCCAGTAACCGCAAGCCGGGGGGCACTCTGCCCGGATCCGTTTCCCGCGCGCTTCGAGGCTTCTGCAGTGAAAACAGAATTTTCAGGCTCTGCCGCCGCTCATTTTTAGCATGTGAATGCTGATCACTTAATGAATAGCACGGCACGACCGCAATAGCAACCTTTTTTTCTCAAAAACAGAAACCCATGTCAAAACAACGCATCGCCTTTCAGGGCGAAATCGGCGCATATAGCGAGCAGGCTGCCGATGCATTCTTCGGCACAACCGCTTCAGAGCTCATCCCCTGCCCGACATTCCGGGATGCTTTCGGCAAAGTGGTGCACGGCGAAGCTGAGGCCGCGGTGATTCCTATCGAGAACTCCCTTGCCGGCAGCGTGCATGAAAACTACGACAACCTGCTGGAGTTCGAAACCCCGATCATCGGCGAGGTCTATCTGCGCATCTCGCACCATCTCATGGTATTGCCGGGTGTGGCAAAAAATTCCATCCGGCGCATCATTTCGCACCCGCAAGCCCTGGGCCAGTGTCGAAAATACCTGGATGGCTGGTCGCACTGTGAAATTATTACCGCTTACGATACGGCTGGCAGCGCCAAGATGATCCGCGAGCAGCACCTGACCGACACTGCGGCCATAGCGAGCAAACAGGCTGCCAGCGACTATCAGCTCGAAATCATCGCCAGCGAAATCGAAACCAACCCGCACAATTACACGCGTTTTCTCATTATCGGCAAAGAAGCTGCCAAAGCACAGGGCGCAATGAAAACATCGCTGGTACTCTCGACCCGGGACATTCCCGGCGCTCTGTTCAAGACCCTGGCTGTTTTTTATCTGCGTGATATCAATTTGCTGAAAATCGAATCCCGGCCGCTGCACGGCAAACCATTTGACTATCTTTTCTATCTCGACATCGAAGGCGCCGCACAGGATGAACCCATCAGTCATGCGCTGCACCACCTGCAGGAGATCACCACGTTTCTGCAGGTTTTAGGCTCCTATCCGCGGCATGATCACACGTTGTATTGAAACGCATTTT
>DRLW01000180.1 GCA_011375275.1 Bacteroidota bacterium | reverse complement strand
TTTGCCATTGTACCGGTTCTGGTTATCCACTTGACTCAGCAGGGTTGTATTTTTTCAAGCAGACCGTATGACAACAGCACGTGCCTACCCCCGAACGGTCATTCCGGTTTCCCCGCAGGGGAAGACCGGAATCTCCCTGACTCAGGCACGAGCCTGAAAAGATGAGATTCCGGCACGGCGCTGCGCCTGGCCGGAATGACACATGCCGGTATCTGAGCTGGCCCTGGATTGCTGAGTTAACTGGATACCCGGATGTGCCGGTGTATAACTTGAAAAAAACGAAATGTGGCCCCATAATGATGATCAGCGGGTCAGTAGTAAGTATGCAGGTGTTGCCTTATACCGGTCATCCTGCCCTGTGGTATTATTATGAATAAAGTGGCTCGACAGAACGTCTCTCATAGACCGGAGCAGACTGAGCAAGCCGAGTCCTGCGCTGCCTTGTCCCTCGCTTATCGAAAAAAGAAAAAGGAAAGATGAACAGACGACCGTTGTTTTATTCTGCTGTGTTTAACTCCTGTTCCGCCGTTTTCATCGTCGCTCTTGTATCTTTGATGCTTTGTGATATCAGTCAGGTTCTGTGGGGGCAAAACAGTTCTACAGGCACCATCCGGGGCCGTGTTTTTGATGCCAGCACCGGCGATGCCCTTCCGGGCGCCGAGGTTTTCATCGCTTCTCTCCAGCGCGGAGACGTCACGGATGAGGATGGTGAGTTTCTCATCACTGCTCTTCCGCCCGGGGCCTACCGCCTGCAGGTACGGTTGATCGGTTTCGCGCCCCAGGATTCTGCCATGGTGACCGTCGAGCCGGCTCGGGAGCTCTATTTTGAAGCCCGGCTGGTGCCGCGCGTTTTCGAGGCGCACGAAATCCAGGTCACTGCCAGCCGGCATGAGACGCTGGTGGAGAATGTTCCGCTGCACGTCACCACCCTTTCCCGGCGCAAAATCCGTGAACTCAATGTCAGCCAGGCACCGGAGCTGCTGCGGGAAGAACCGGGTGTCCTGGTGCAAAAGACCAACCAGGGCGGCGGGTCTCCGGTCATCCGCGGGCTGAAGGCCAACAAAGTGCTTCTGCTCATCGACGGCATCCGTATGAACAATGCCACCTATCGGGGCGGTAATGTGCAGTATCTCAACACGATTTCATCTTCGGTGATCGACCGGGTTGAAGTGGTTCGCGGGCCGGTTTCTGCGCTTTACGGCAGCGATGCTTTTGGAGGCACGATTAATATCCTCACGCGCAGCCCCGGCACACATAATGGAGAGGGTGTGCACTGGGCCGGGCAGGCATCGGGCCGGATAAGCAGCGCTGATGCTGCGCGGCTGGGCTCTTTTTCATTTCAGGCAACGGCCAGGCGCTGGGGTGTTTTGGCTGATTTTTCATGGCGCAGTTATGGCGATTTGCGGCGTGGCCGTTCCGGTGGTGATGAGCTCATGCAACGCTTGCGTAATGATACGCGCACAGGGCGTACCCTGCCTGAAGTTCAGAAGCCGAATGGCTTTTCAGCCTGGGCGGCCTATGCCAGTTTTCTATACAAACCCTCGGTACAGAGCAGGTTGTCCCTCATCTGGCAGATGGATCGCCAGCCTGAAGTACCACGATATGATGTTTTTGAAGTCGGCAAATACGAAGTCTGGAACTATGCGCCGCAGCAGCGTGATCTGGTTTATCTGCGTTACGAACACACAGGCAGCACGCGTTTTTATGATGCGTTTACAGCGACTCTGTCATTGCACAGGCAATATGAGCGCCGCATCAAACGACGGGTTAACAGCAGCCGGGAAACGTCGGATGAGTTTTCCACGCTCACGCCGGGCGTGCAGATCCAGTTGAATAAGATCTGGAAAGAAAAACATTTTTTTACGTACGGAGCCGAACTCTGGCTGGACAAAGTCGCTGCGGCCTCATCGGCGACAGACCTGCAGACAGGCGCCGTCACCGCGCGGGCTCCGGTATTTACCGATGGCGCACGCTATCGCAGTTTCGGGTTGTTCGCGCAGGGCGAGTTCGTCGTGCTGCCGCGCTGGCGCCTCACCCTCGGCAGCCGCTTCAGCAGCTTTGACCTGCGCGCACCGTTTCCGGAGCAGCAGAATCGTTTCGGTACAGTGGTGCTGTCTCCCTCCGCCCTGACCGGTAGCCTGAGCAGTCTCTACGCACTCAGCGATAATTTTAAACTCGTGGGCAGTATCGCACAGGGATTTCGTGCTCCTAATCTCAACGATGCTGTCAAGCTGGGGCCGGGCAAGGGGGACAGCTTTTACGAAGTCCCCAATCCGAACCTGGAGCCGGAAACGGTTCTGAGTGTGGAAGGCGGTTTCAAGTTCGTGCACGAGAGAGCACGTCTGACGGCTGTGGTTTTCCGCAGCCGGCTGTCGAATTTACTGCTGCGCGAGCCGGCGACATATCAGGGCTTACCCTATCTCGTGGATGGCGGTGATACGCTTGCGGTGTTTCATACTGCCAACCTTGGCCGGGGCGTGATCGCCGGTTTTGAGTTCGGGGGGGAATATAACCCGGGGGACGGGATCGTTCTGTTCGGTAATCTGAGTTTCGCACGGGGTGAAAATCTCATCACAAACGAGCCGTTGCCGTCGATACCGCCGCTGGCTGGTGTCGTTGGCCTGCGCTGGCGGACGCCCCGTGTTCGCAGCGAAATCAACAGCCGTTTTGCAGCGGCGCAGGAACGCCTGGCCCCGGAAGACAAACTCGATTTGCGTATCCCGGAAGGGGGCACACCGGGATGGTTTACGGTGAACTTTCGAACAGAAGTACTGCTCACGGAGAATTCGGTTCTGCGCCTTGCGGTGATGAATATATTCGATCGCAACTATCGCGAATTCCTGAGCGGCTTCAACGCACCGGGGCGAAACTATGTCCTCGGTGGTGAGTTGCGGTTATAATCTGGAAGGTTCAGAAATTTACAAAATCTGCCGTGGTCAGGTATCTTCGCCTCACACAGCGCGCGCAGAGTCTTGACATGAAAGCTCCTGCAGGAAGCGTTTGTATGCGATTGAAAGGGTGGGATTTCAGCAACTTTCCTTTTGCGATATGAGCCAATTTTGCTATCTTACGCGATCACCGGTACTCGGGCACCAACAGAATTTTTGCCTGTTTCCCTGAGCTGTGCGGATCGATATGCGCACGGGCGAGAGATTTTCAGCAAATGACGTCAAATAT
>DRLW01000179.1 GCA_011375275.1 Bacteroidota bacterium | reverse complement strand
TTTAACTCAGCAATGTTGCATTTTTTCAGCCAATCGCCAGAGCACAGCACATGCCTGCACCAGATCTGTCATTCCGGTTTCCCCGCAGGGGAAGACCGGAATCTCCCTGACTCCGGCACCTGCCAGAAAAGATGAGATTCCGGCACGGCGCTTCGCTTGGCCGGAATGACAGATGCCGGTATCTGAGCGGAGCCCGGTTTGCTGAGTTAACTGGATACCCGGAACTTAACTCAGCGCGGTTGCATCTTTTCAATCAGACCACCTGACAACAGCACGTACCTGCACCAGTGCTGTCATTCCGGTTTCCGCGCAGCGGAAGACCGGAATCTCCCTGACTCCGGCACCTGCCAGAAAAGATGAGATTCCGGCACTGCGCTTCGCTTGGCCGGAATGACAGGTGTCGGTCTCTGGACCAGGCCCGGTTTGCTGAGTAAACTGGATACCCAGATGATAAAAGCTGTTACCCTAAATTATTTCAGAGGTTATGGGTATCCCAAAACTCACCTGCGAGATGGATGTGGTTCATCTTTTAATAATATCGACAGCTTTGCTGTTTTGCAGGAAAAAAGTCTCGCTGTTTCTGCGGTTGTCAACCCCATTGCTGCGATCGACACATCACTGCGAAACGAAAATCATCTCAACAGGGAAAAATCGTAAACAAAAAGCAGGCCATCATGCAAAACATGACAAAAACCACAAAGGCTTCCGGCCGCATTTGGGGCCCGGAAGCCTTGTTGAATTTTCGCAATTCAGCGCTGATTCCCAACCCGACCTTCACAGATGAGCATATCATGCAAGGCGAGTCGGGATAGCTGAAAAAATTTTCTCGACGAAATGACCTGGCGCACCATTTCGCAAGCCCCAAGTCCCGTCGAGGTTTTCCAGTCTAAAAAAGTGTGTAAATAAAGGGAGCCAGGGCGCTTCCCTGTGTAAAAACGATCAAGGCGCCGAGCAAGAGAAGAAAAAGCATGATCGGGGCCAGCCAGTACTTCTTTCTTACGCGCAAAAACTCCCAGAATTCGCGCATGATAGATACTTTTCCCATGAGTCGTGTGCTCCTGTTTTCAGATAAAAAATTCGTGTTCCGCGGCGAGATTCCGCAGAGGAACAGGCTCAATATTGTTTTGCAGCAGAGCGGGGGTCAAACTCCGATGGATCGCGTTTGTGCCAATAAGTCTTCGCCGATGGCTCGATGCGTTCATTCAACGGGTCCTTGCGCAGCAGACGGATCATCAGGCCAACAGGCACAAAAACGATCGAGAACAGCAGCGTGAGGATAACGCGGGTCATGACGAATCCCATGACCACAGCAAAACTCATCCACAGGCTGTACAGCGGCTTCAGAACCACGGGCAGCACCAGACCGACAGCAGCAAACACGCCTGCCACCGCAGCTACGGTCTGCCAGGCAGCATTGCCTGACCAGTACAGGTAAGCGCTGACAAGCCCGATGACCACGCCCATGGTGATCCCGAACTCGCGTAACTGTTTGGTCGTGCTCTGCAGAGCGATATGTTTGATTTCTTGTAGCAACATCAGTTCAGCCTCAGTCCAGTTCGTATTCTTTTTGCCAGTCGATATCGTGTTCGAGCTTCTTCTGTTCTTTTTTATCGAGCAGGTAGTTGCCCAGCACCAGATAGTCCATATTGGTACGCATGAAGCACAAATAGGCATCCTCGGGTGTGCACACGATCGGTTCGCCGCGCACGTTAAATGAGGTATTGATGATCACCGGGCAGTCCGTACGCTTGGCAAACGCCTTGATCATGGTATAATAACGCGGGTTGTCCTGCTCGGTCACTGTCTGCACACGGGCGGAGTAGTCCACATGCGTGACAGCAGGAATTTTAGAGCGTACCTGTTTGAGCTTGTCCAGGCCGCTGACACCATTTTCGGTGATCTCGAAGCAGAGCTCCTTTTTCACCGGTGCAACCAGCAGCATGTAGGGGCTTTCTTCTTTAAGCTCGAAAAAATCGGCGACGCGCTCGCGCAATACCGAGGGCGCAAACGGGCGGAAGCTCTCGCGGAACTTGATTTTCAGGTTCATGACAGACTGCATTTTGGGCGACCGCGCATCACCGATGATGCTGCGCCCACCCAGGGCACGGGGGCCAAACTCCATTTTACCCTGAAACCAGCCGACAACATGCTCTGTTGCGAGAATTTCCGCCACAGTCTCTCCCAGCTCAGCATCTGAAAGCTTCTTGTACGGCACATCTTTTTCTTTGAGAAAAGCTTCGATCTCATCGTTGGAAAAATCCGGGCCGAGCAGCGAAGCCTTCTGGCTGTCGCGGCCGTCTCCGGAAACGGTTCGCTCATTATCGAGAAACTGGTACCAGACGGCCAGAGCTGCGCCGAGGGCACCACCGGCATCTCCGGCAGCAGGTTGGATCCAGATATTTTCAAAAGGCCCCTCGCGCAGAACACGGCCGTTCCCCACGCAATTGAGGGCAACACCACCAGCCATGACCAGATTACTCATCCCGGTTTCTTTGTGCACATGGCGCGCCATGCGCAGCATGATTTCCTCAGTGACAGCCTGAATCGAGGCGGCGATATCCATCTCGCGTTGGGTGATTTTACTTTCAGGCTGGCGCTCCGGCCCACCGAAGAGCCGGGCGAACTTCTTGTTGGTCATGCGCAGGCCGGCGCAATATCCGAAATAGTCCATGTTCATCTTGAACGAGCCATCTTCTTTCAGATCAAGGAGCTTGTCGAGGATGAGATCGACGTACTTTGGCTCGCCGTACGGTGCCAGCCCCATGAGCTTGTATTCACCGGAATTGACCTTGAAGCCGGTAAAATAGGTAAATGCGGAATACAGCAGCCCCAGAGAATGGGGGAAGCGCAGGTCTGCCATCAGCTCGATGCGGTTACCCCTGCCGGTACCGTAGCTCGTCGTCGTCCACTCCCCTACCCCGTCAATGGTGAGAATGGCTGACTCCTGGAACGGCGAGGGATAAAAGGCCGAGGCAGCGTGCGATTCATGGTGTTCCGGGAAGAGAATCTCCCCTTCAAAATCGAGTTCTTCGGCAATGTACATCTTCATCCACAGCTTCTGCTTCAGCCACAATGGCATCGCCTTGATGAACGAAGACAGCCCGCGCGGCGCATAGGTGAGGTATGTCAGCAGAAGTCGCTCGAATTTGATGAAAGGCTTATCATAGAACGCGACGTAATCGAGTTCCTGAGCCGTAATGCCACCTTCACGCAGACAATAGTCGATAGCCTCGCTCGGGAAGCGATAGTCATGTTTTTTGCGTGTAAAACGCTCCTCCTGCGCTGCCGCGATGATCTCTCCATCGCGTACCAGGCAGGCAGCGCTGTCATGATAGAATGCCGAAATCCCCAAAATATTCATAGGCGTTCCTCGGGATATCAAAGTGCAGACCGTATGGTTTTGTAAAATAAGACATTAATTTGTTTTTGCAATTTCTTTCCTCTGCAGCAGCTTCTTTTCCGCGATAGCCTTAAAAATCGCTTTTGCTGCCAGCTCGTGCCCGGTTTTGTTCGGATGACCATTGTAGCGGAAATACAACGAGCGGATATCGCCATCATAGTGTTCTTTGAAATCCGGCAGAAGATCGACAAAGGGCATACCCAACTCATCGGCAATTTCACGCACAAACTGGGGATACTTTGCGTTCGGGAAGTCCTTGATGACCTGATTGACCCCGGGAAACGCGGCGATAAGTACCGGAAAACCGTGTTCATCTCCGAGTTTTTTCATAGCAGCCAGGTCTTGCCGTGCCCCCTCGATTTTTCTGAAAGCCTCCTCATCGAGTTCTCCTGTCAGCAGGCGAGTCTGGGTATTCTTTTTCTGCTTTGTGGATCGCAACATGCGGATGATGCGGTCCCGCACGAGATTACTCAGCGCACTGTTCTTGTAGATGTACATGAGCCAGGGTACTTTGGTCCACAGGTAAGAGGCGTGTTTTTCGCGAGTCTTCTCGTAATCCCGCGTCCAGGTTTCCGGTTTAAACCCCAGATCGTTGATATAATAACCGACGACGACGAGATCGGGCTGAAATTTGACACCATATTCCCGCAGATAATCGAGCTCCTGAAATGTGTAGTACCGCTGGACACCCGTATTGATCACCTCATAGCGGACACTGTCGGCTTCGGCGTTGAGCATGCGCTCGAGAACGTTGGAATAGGTTTCATCATTGCCGACGAGTACGCCGAAGGTTACCGAATCACCGAGCACGAGAATGCGCACGGTTTTGTCCGGCTTGGCCACGGTAAACTCGTCATCGCGCAGGCCGTGAGAGTTGGTCGTAACGGGTATATCATAGGTATAGGCGTGTTGATTTGGCTTCATGACCCACCCGAGTACAGGGTGTTTTTCATGAAGCGTCTGGGGATACTTGAAACCGGGAGCAGCCCAGAAAATCCGTACCAGCACCTCGCCGATCAATGCTGCGACGAGCAGAGAAACACCAACCAAAGAGAGGTTGAGCAACGTCTTTTTTACCCCGCTAAGCCCGTTTTTCATTTCGACACCACCTTGAATTGTACACTATCCGTTTGACTCTATGTATGCACGAAAGTGCGTTTTGCCGGATGCCGTGATAATATTCTTCGAAAAGCATCCCGTTGCCATACTAAAGCTCATGCAGAAACGCAGCAAAGCCTGCGAAAACTTTGCTCTTGCTGCAAACCACTCAGAAAATGTACTGTGCCATTCGCCACCTGAACACTCACGCGTGTGCGTATGGACACAGCGTCTTTTTGCTAATCCCTGGCAGATGATTTCTCAGCGCAGAAATGAAACCAGAAGGTATTCCCCACACGCGCAGAACTCTGGATTTTATCCGGCATGCTCCGCTTTATTCGCGGGATTCATTGCGCAGCATAAAAAAGCCGAATAAAAGTGGTTATCGACTGACCATTTGTCCTCATTACTACATCATTTTCGCGAATTTCGCAGAATTTAAATTTATACTGAGACTCCGCAAAAGCAGCCGATTAGATTTACAGTTACAGGTAATACCGGTCACGCTGGAGCGTCGGGAAAGGCGTCACTCCGCTGGAGTGGCGTGACGAGATGAAAATACATTTTCCTGAATATACTTTTTTCGCTCATCCCGGCATCTTTGCGAGAAGCGCTGATTTGTGACTAAATCGGGGCAGCAAACACGTTCTTCCAACGAGAGGAAATCGATGTTCAAAACCATCATCCTGCTGGCAGCCATGTTGACAGCCGGCTCTGCATCCGCGGCAGCCGGCCCGACTGTTCCCCCAGATTCACCCCTCGCCCGGGGTGAACATCCGCGCCTGTTCGTTACAGCCCGTGATGTCGAGCAGCTGCGAAAAAAAATCAGCACCCATTACGCTGCTGATTTTCAGCGCTTCATCAATGCCATGGATCGCCTCTATGATACGGCCCCGGGCGAAGGCGGGCTCCAGCGAAATAATGTCGTTTTCGGTGCAACCCGCTCTTTTGCCCTGCTCTATCTTCTCGACCCAAAGACTATTCCCGGTGCCCACGCCTCCCACAGCCGCGATGAGTACGGCAGAAAGGCCATAGAACTGGCGCTGTACATCGTGCGCAAGCTGCCGGATAAATATCGCGAGGCACACCACGGAGCTGTCGTGCTCTCCGGCTCACAGGGCGGACTCGCAGTGCTGGCATTGCAGGTTGCCTATGATTGGACCCATCCGATCAGCACATTGCGGGAAAAAAGAAAAATCGCCGACAAGCTTATCACCCTGTGGCGACACCGGTACAATTCCAAGCGCCCGAAATTAGAAAACCATTACGCCGCCAACGCGCATATCTATGCCGCTGCCCTCAGTTTTTATGGCGACAGAGAGCTCGGACAGAGCTACATGCAGCGTGCCGAGGAAATGATGCGCTCTTTCGACGACATTTTTCTCACCCGCCAACTGGGCATTGCAGCCCGGCTCTACGAAGGGCGCAGCGACTGGCATGAGGGTGATTCGTACAGCATGGACGGCTACCTCGGCTTGATGATCCTGGCCGGAGCTTCGGGCAGTGCCCTGGGCAAAAATCTCTTTGCAGAGAACCCCTGGCTGCGCTATGCACCGTATTATATTTATTTCAACATCAGACCCGTGCCTTACAAAGGCGACTACTATTTTACCCAGCATAACACCAGCAAAGGC
>DRLW01000178.1 GCA_011375275.1 Bacteroidota bacterium | reverse complement strand
GTTAGGTGCCCCCAGTGCAAAAAAAAGCATGCCCCAAAAGAGGCATGCTTTGCTGAATTCAGACATTCACCACATCACATGATGAAGAGCATCTCGCTATAGGTCGGCAGCGGCCAATCAGCATCCGGCACGAGCTTTTCCAGAGCGTCGCAGTGGCGACGGACCTGCTCGAGCATCGGGCGGATTTCAGCGGCCACAAAGTGCGCCTCATCGCTGATCTGCTCAAAGCCTTCTGCCTTGTGACGCAACTGTACCAGCTCCTGCACGCTGCGATGCAGATCACGGATTTCCGCGCTGAGGCTGCGCAGCAATTGCACCTGTTCATCGAGACCGGAGTCTTCACCGAGCAGCTCTGCGGCCTCGCGCAAACGGCTGGTATTGTCCAGCAGCTCGGTCTGGTAACGCATGGCTGCGGGCAACACACTGGTCTGTGCCAGCATCAACAGCGTTTCAGTCTCGATGGCGATGGTTTTGCAGAACTGCTCCATTTTGGTGTTATAACGCGACTGCAGCTCGCTCTCGCTGTACACGTTCTGCTTTTCCAGCATGCGGATATTTTTCTCTTCGATCAGCGCCTGCAGAGCGGCCGGGGTATCCTTGAGATTGGGCAAGCCGCGTTTTTCTGCTTCTGCAACCCACTCTTCCGCGTAGTTGTTGCCTTCAAACCGCACGGCTTTGGTTGCTGTGACTATTTCTTTTACAACAGCAAAGACAGCGCTGTTGAGGTCATCACCTTTTTTCCGGCGCGCGGCGATTTTTTCCTGCATGCCTGCCAATGCTTCAGCAACCGCGGCATTGAGAATGGTCGCCGGCAGTGAAATGCTCGCTGAGGAGCCAACCGCGCGAAATTCAAACTTGTTGCCGGTAAATGCAAACGGCGAAGTCCGGTTGCGATCGGTATTATCCTGCAGAATCGTCGGCAGATTGCCGAGCCCGAGATCGATCAGCTTCTGCTCGCTGACAGCACCGCCGTTACCGGTTTCGATTTTATCGAGAATCTGCGTCAATGTTGAACCGAGAAAAACAGACATGATCGCCGGTGGGGCTTCGTTGGCGCCGAGACGATGATCATTGCCGGCCGAGGCAATCGATGCCCGCAACAGGTCGCTGTACTCATACACCGCTTTGAGAACCGCGACCAGGAAGACGAGAAACTGCAGATTGTCTTCCGGCGTTTTGCCGGGATCGAGCAAGTTCTTGCCCTCGCTGTCGGTGATGGACCAGTTCAGATGCTTGCCGCTGCCATTGACGCCGGCAAAGGGCTTTTCATGCAGGAGCAGGGCAAAGCCGTGGCGTGCAGCGACTTTTTTCAGCACTTCCATCACCAGTTGGTTGCGATCCGCCACCACGTTGGCTTCGCCGAAAATCTGCGCGATCTCAAACTGGTGCGGCGCCACCTCATTGTGCCGCGTCTTGGCCGGCACACCGAGACGGTACAGCTCTTCCTCAGCAGCCTGCATAAAACCGAGCACCCGCTCTTTGATGCTGCCGAAGTAATGGTCTTCCATTTCCTGCCCCTTGGGCGGAGCAGCGCCGAGCAAAGTGCGGCCGGCATGAATCAGGTCCGGGCGGTTGTGATAGAACTCTTTATCGATGAGAAAGTACTCCTGCTCCGGCCCAAGCGTAGTGATCACACGCTCAACATCACGCCCGAACAGAGCGAGCATTTCGCGGGCAGCAGCATCGAGAGCGCGCATCGAGCGCAGGAGCGGCGTCTTTTTGTCCAGCGCTTCGCCATTGTAGGAAATGAAGACCGAGGGGATACAGAGGATGGAACCATGCGGGCCATCGACGATGAACGCCGGGCTGGATGGGTCCCACATCGTGTAGCCGCGCGCTTCGAAGGTTGTGCGCATTCCTCCGCTGGGAAAGCTGGAGGCATCGGGTTCGCCCTGGATCAGCTCATTGCCACTGAAACGTTCGATGGGTTCGCCATCGTTGTCGATTTCCAGAAACGCATCATGCTTCTCAGCGGTCAGCCCGGTCATCGGCTGGAACCAGTGCGTATAGTGCGTGACACCATGCTCGATAGCCCACTCCTTCATCGCGTGGGCGACGGTGTTGGCAACGTCCTTATCCAGCTTAACGCCTTTGCGGATGGTCGCGCGCAGTTTTTTATACACGTCTTTAGGCAGTTTTTCGCGCATCACCTCATCGTTGAAGGTGTTTTTTCCAAAATATTCCACTGCCCTCCGGGTGTGCTTGCCGTTTCCATTGCTGTGAACAGCTTTGGATTTCAACAGATCGGTTTCTACGCTCAGCATTGTGCTTTTATCCTTTCTGGGTTGGTATGAGAAGGTTTTTGAAGTTAATCGACTGGGTATATGAAGGCATAAATATATGATGGAAATATTTCAAACATGTTTCGGGGGGATTAAAAGTCAGTTAAAAATGAGGTTTTTTCTCACTTCGTGTGGGTTGAGCAGAGATGGGGGAATGCAAATGCCGGGGGACGATACGTTCGTAGTGCGCGCTTCAGCGCGCCATCAGGGCACGCGACATCTCATTTCTCCGGTGCTACTGCCGCTGGAGCGGCAAAGAGGGCGTCACACCGCAGGAGCGGTGTGACGAGAGACGGGAGAGAGGTGTTCGTAGTGCGCGCTTCAGCGCGCCATCAGGGCACGCGACATCTCATTTCTCCGGTGCTATTGCCGCTGGAGCGGCAAAGG
>DRLW01000177.1 GCA_011375275.1 Bacteroidota bacterium | reverse complement strand
TCGGGCCGCTCGCGCAGGGGGGCAAGGTGCAGGGGGATGACTTTGAGACGGAAATAAAGGTCTTCCCGGAATTGGCGCTCGGCCACGAGCTGTTCGAGGTTGCGGTTGGTCGCCGCGATGATGCGGACATTTACTTCGACGTCCCGGGTGCTGCCGATGCGCTTGAAGACTTTCTCTTCCATAAAGCGCAGCAGCTTGATTTGCAGGGACAGGGAAGCATCGCCGATTTCATCGAGCAGAACCGTGCCCTTGTCCGCCAGCTCGAGCAGGCCCTTCTTGGCTGTGCGGGCATCTGTGAAAGCACCCTTCTCGTGGCCAAAGAGTTCGCTTTCCAGTAAGGTGTCGGGAAGAGACCCACAGTTGATCGCCATATATGGATAGGGTGCGCGCCGGCTCTCGTAGTGGATGGCACGGGCTACCAGGTCTTTGCCGGTGCCGCTTTCTCCGGTGATCAGTACGGTGGTGGCATCGCTCTGCGCGATCTTGCGGATCAGGGCGAAGACATCCTGCATCTGCTGCGAGACGCCGATGATGTTGTGGATGCCGTATTTTTGCTTGATATGCTGGCGCAGATTGGCGACTTCCCGGCTCAGGCTGCGGCTGCGCAGCGCCCTCTCGATGATGATTTTCAGCTCATCGAAGGTAAAGGGCTTTTTGATGAAATCGAGCGCTCCGAGTTTGACCGCCTGCACAGCCGTCTCAACGGTAGCGTAAGCGGTCATCATGATGACGATGACGTCGCTGTCCGCAGCTTTGATCTGTTTGAGCACCTCCAGCCCATCGATCCCGGGCAGGCGCAGATCGAGTAAGATCAGGTCGGGATTGAACTCGCGCAGTGCCGGCAGCGCGCTTTCTCCGTTCCCCACGGTTTTGATCTGGCAGCCCTCTCTTTCAAAATCTCGTGACAGTGACCACGTGACCAGCTTGTCATCATCGACGATGAGAATGCGGTGGTTATTCATGGCTGTCTCCCACACTGTTCAGAGTGACCTTGCGCTCTGCATCGAGTTCGATGAAGAACGTCGTCCCTGCTCCGGGGCGCGAGGTGAATGTGATCGTGCCATGATGCCGGGTGACGATATCATGGCAGATGGTCAGCCCCAGACCGACGCCCCGTGTCTTTGTTGTGAAAAAGGGTTGAAAAATATTGGGTTGTACATGCTTCGGTATGCCGGTGCCGGTGTCCTGAATCGTGATGCGGATTTTCTTTTGCTCCGCGAGATGTTCCGTACAGATGCGCAGATAGCCCCCTTCGGGCATGGCCTGCACAGCGTTGATGATCAAATTCAAAAAAAGTTGTTCGAGCTGATTCGGGTCTGCCATGATTTCCGGCAACTCTTCGCAGCGTTCAAATTCTATTTTCAGTTTGCGGCCGTTATTCTGCTGGCCGATGAACAACAATACCTGTTCGATGATTTTCTGCACATCTGCCGGCCGTGCTTCAAAACGGCTTTGCCGTGCCAGAGAAAGCAGGACTTCGAGGTTCTGTTCCACCCGGTTGGCCTGCCGGGCGATTTCCCGAAAAATTTCCCGGTGACTTTCGCACCCATCTGTTTCGCGCAGAATCGAGTTGATTGCGAAAACGATACCTGAGATCGGGTTTTTAATTTCATGCGCCAGACCGGCTGCGAGCTTACCGGCTTTGGCCAGCGCCTCGGTTTGCCGGATTTCACGCTCGTGGTTTTCCATAAGCTGCTTCCGGCTCGCCTCCAGTCGCTCGGCGAGGGTGTTGATACCCTGCGCCAGCACACCGATCTCGTCCCGCTGCGGTATGTCGATGCGCACCGAAAAATCACCCTGCTCGATCGCCTGCATGGCCCTCTTGATCTTGCGAATGGGACGATCGATCGAGCGGACGAACAGCATGCTCGTGACCAGGGACATGAGCAGAATAATGCCGAACGATACCCCGGCGATGGCCAGATAGTTGGGGTTGACGACGCGCAGAGAAACCGTGTCCGCTGTTTCGATGAGCAAAACGCCGTTCAGAGGCTCGCCGTCATCATGGCAGGATTGGCATTTCTCCTCATTGGGCAGCTTCATCCATTCTTTGATCAGGAGATTTTCACCCTGAAGCCCGCTGCTGACCAGAGTGCTCCCGGACATGGCCAGAAAACGGGAGAGACCTGCGGTATCAGCGTGCGTTTCCACCTCCTGTGGCTGTGAAGAAAAAGTGATCGTGCCGCCGGGTTCAATCAACCGGATGGTTTTGATGTGATGCAGTTGGGAAATTTCGGGGAGCAGATCGTTGAGCAAATCCGGTTTGCGTTCGTGCATCACGTGCACCAGCATGTTGCGAACGATTTGCGAAGCGCTGATTGCATCATCCTTCAGGTGCTTGCGCAGGCTTTCCTGGTGCAGGTTGTCCACGAAAAAGAAAGTGGCCACAGTGACCGTTGACACGATCCAGATGATGTGCATGATTATGCGCGTGCGCAGTCTGTTAAAAACCATCATGTGCCCCGTCCCTATCTGGCTCTTTCTGCATGCTGCACCATTCTATCCCCGAGAGCAGCGATTTCATCGAACAAATCGGGAAAAATAGTTCAATTTTGCATCCGGGCTTATTC
>DRLW01000176.1 GCA_011375275.1 Bacteroidota bacterium | reverse complement strand
TGCCTCTTTCTCAAAGCGTGTGGGCTGAGGTTGATGCGGTGACGCAGGAGCGGTGTGACGAGAGGGAGGTTCGTAGTGCACGCTTCAGCGTGCCAAATTCCTTCCGAGTGACACGGGTTGAGGGGAAATGCGAGGCGATTTTGGCCGGGAGAAGCCAGCGCATAGCCAGGCGGTATTTCGTTTCACTGGTGCACTGCCCCGCGGGAGCGGGGCAACAGGGCGTCACACCGCTGGAGCGGTGTGACGAGAGGAGATGAAAGAGATGAGTCTCATCTAATTTTAGGATAAAAAAGCGGGAGCGTGTGACGAGCGGAAGATACCACTCCCGTTAAGTTTTTGCAAATACCCACCTTGAGCATCATCTGCTGTGAAAAAGCTCCGATACTCTCATTGCCGTCAAAACACGACCTGGTTCATTTCTCCTGATTTCGTGCCGCGCATCAACTTCCGGAACGCTTCACGAGGGTACTGCACGGCGCACTTCTGCCGGCGCGGTACACTGTCATAAATCAAAAACAACGAGTGGTTCAGCTATGCCACGATTTTCCTGTATTCTCTGTGCTTTCGTGCTGTTGAGCACGGGCATGGGGTGTAAGAAAGACCCTTCAGGCCCCTCGAACCTGCCGCCGCAAATCCGCCTGCGGCTGGAGACGACGCCGCGCACCGTTTTCTTCAGCGAGCAGCAGATCACTATCGCTGCGACGATCGAGGACGAGTTTGCAGCAGACTCGGTTACAGTGATGTGGTTTGCCAGCGCTGGAACCTTTGTGCAAACAGCCAAGGAAACAGCCGTGTGGCAGGCCCCGACAACTCCGGGAACCTACACCGTGCGTGCGACCGCTACAGATGAAAAAGAACAGAGCGCGGAGGACAGCATCCGCATCACCACAGAAAACCGCGCGCCGGTCATCCTTTCGGTCACTCCGGATAGTGCATTTGTCATCCTCGGCAATCTGAAGACATTCTCCGTCGCAGCGCAGGATTCTGATGGCAATGCCCTCAGCTATAGCTGGCAGACCACGGGCGGTCGTATCGTCGAGGATTATGACTCGACCATCGTCTGGCAGGCGCCGGAGCAGCCCGGTCGCGACACCCTGTTTGTCACGGTGACCGATGACTGGCAAAGCAGCGCCCGCGATACGGCCACGGTTGTCGTTTACCGCGAAGCAGGCTCGGCCTGGGTTGCTGATACCGGCAATCATGAGGTGGTCAAGATATCTGGTGAGGGGAAGGTCATTTTCCGCCAAACCGGATTTTATGCTCCGGTTGCCATCGCTCTCGATGCCCCACGCCGGCGGGCCTGGGTGATCGATAACATGCTGAAAAAGCTCGTGCGCCTGGATATCGAAGGCATGCCGCAGGCAGAGTACAGCGACCTCGGCGGCCCGGTCGCACTCGATCTCGTCGCTGTCAACGGCCACGTGTGGGTTGCCGAAGCTGACTCCAACCGCATCAGCGAGGTCTCAAACGACGGTGTCACTCTGGTGCGCCGGGTCAACGGCTTTCTGCATCCCGGCGGCCTTGTTGTGGACCAGCGCAGTGGGGATATCTACGTTGCTGATACCGGCGCCCACAGGGTTGTGCGCGTTCTCAGCTCCGTGCCGAACGGGTACAGCGTTGCAAGCGACAGCGGCTATCACGAGCTGTTCAACGATTTTGATGCTCCGGTAGCCCTGGCGGCCGATCTGCACAACCGCGAAATCTGGGTTGTGGATAAATTCATCGCCGCTGTAAACCTGTTGCAGGTGGCATCGCGGACAAAAATTACCGTCTCCGGCCTGCGCCTGCCCGAGGCGATCACATTCGACAACACCCTCGGCATCGCCTGGATCGCTGACACCGGCAACGGCAGAATCGTCAAGGTGTCGAAAAATGGTCTGGTTTCTCAGGTAACCGGATTTCGTCTGCCGCAGGACCTGAGCGTTGATCCCAACGATGGTTCGGTGTGGATCGCTGACACGGAAAATGACCGCATCGTCAAAGTTTCGGCAAACGGCGACCGGTTGTTCGAACTCTACGGCTTCAGCTCGCCCCAGGGGATTCGCGTCAACCCGGGACAGTAGCCGGACGAAAGGTGGAATGGCAGGACGCGAAGCTGCCCCGCCCCGTCCTGCCGGTCGCAGCGAAGCGCAGTGCCGGAATCTGCCTGACGCAAACACAGGCCCAAATGAGGAGATTCCGGTATTCCGTCAGAAATGGCCGTCTGGAATGGCCGAAGTGGGCACCCGGACAGTGAAACAGACATCTCGCAAAAATCAGATCGTACACATGGTTCTTCACCGAAAAATCCGCCTGCTGTTCGCATATCTGTTCGTGCTCGCCAGCACCTGGGGAGCGCAGGCGAGCGTACGCCCTCCAGCTGATGAAAGCACGGTGGCCCTGGCTGTTCTCGCCATCCAGCCGAGTGGAGAAATAACCGCTGCTCAGGCAGAACAGATGTCCGGCGCTTTTAACCAGGTCTTCCGTGACAGCCTGCACCTGCCGCCGCAGGAAAATACGTTGATTCGCTTTCTGGTTCCTGATACCAGCACGCAGATCGTGGACGGGCGTTCGGCTGCGGAAGTAGGCATCCTGTCCGGCGCCGGCTACATCCTGCTGACCAGAGCAGCCCGTAAAAACGCCGTCTATGCTCTGCGCACCGATCTCGTCGATACCGGCAGCGGCACGTCCGTACGGCGGTGGCTGCACAGAAAGACCGGCACCGGAGAGGAGATTTTGACAAAAGCTGCTGCTGAACATGCGGCTGCCCTTGTGAGAGACCTGCTCGCCAGCGGTATCATTGCGCATCGCTACGGTTCCATCCACGTCACCACAACACCGGACTCAGCAGATGTCTCTGTTGAGGGACACGCCGGCGGCATCTCCCCGTGCACTCTCTCCGGCCTGCAGCAGGGCATGCACACGATTCTCGTCGATAAACCCGGTTATGCGCGCGTCAAAGGCACGATTCTCATCCAGCCAGGAGAAACGCGGCAGTTCAGCACTTCGCTGCGCAGACAGGCGACTCTGAGCATCTACACCGTCCCCGAGCGCGCCACAGTGTTGATCAACGGAGTTCCGGTCGGCGTAACGCCTTTTGTACGGGCTGTCCCCACAGGCATGCTGTTCGACATCGAAGTGCAAAAAAAGGGATTTCGCGGCTGGCGCAAAAAGGTCGAGCTGTACGAAGACCAGGAGTTCAGCATCAGCTTCCGCGAGCAGACG
>DRLW01000175.1 GCA_011375275.1 Bacteroidota bacterium | reverse complement strand
GTATCCAGTTAACTCAGCAAACTGGGGCCGGCTCAGATACCGGCATGTGTCATTCCGGCCAAGCGCAGCGCAGTGACGGAATCTCATCTTTTCTGGCACGTGCCCGAGTCTGGGAGATTCCGGTCTTCCCCTGCGGGGAAACCGGAATGACGGTTCTGGGTTAGACACGTGCTGTTGTCACCCGGTCTGGTTGAAAAAATGCAACTGTGCTGAGTTAAGTGGATACCCAGTGTCGGGGGATAGTCACCCCGCAGATGTATTCTCACTTATCTACCACTACCCCTCTCTCAGGGCCGCCCTGGGCCGTTTTTCTTCCCTGCCTCCGCGCACATACATATCCCGCACCTTTTGAAAGTAGATGCGCATATCGTCGAAGATCGTGTACGCAAGGGGCACGGCGATCAGCGACAGGATGGTCGAGGTCAGCAGCCCGCCGATGATGGTCCGGCCCATGGGGGAATAGGGTATGCCGATCAGCGTGCTGTTGCCGACGGCCATGGGGATCAAACCGCCGATCGTGGTAAAGGCTGTCATCAGAATCGGGCGGAAACGATGCCGGCCGGCTTCGAGAATGGCATCCATGCGCGACATGCCCCTGTTCCGCAGTCTGTTGATCAGATCGATGAGCACGATGGCATTGTTGACGACGATGCCGATGAGAATCACCAGCCCGATCCAGCTCATGATGTCGATAGGGGTTCCGGTGAGATACATCATCCAGAAAGAGCCGACAAAGGCAAAGGGCATCGAGACGATGACAGACAGAGGCAGGACAAAAGATTCAAAGAGTATGCCCATGATCAGATAGACGAAAGTCATCGACAGGATCACGGCGAAGAACACCGCTTCATTGTCCTCCTGCATGCGCGTGAAGCCCTCGCCAAGGCTCCACGAATAGCCATAAGGCATGGCAAACCCCTGCATGGCGCGGCTGACCTGTTCGTACAGATTTTTTGTATCATCTGAATTGGCAAAGGCATCGACACTGAGGAAGGTTTTGCCGTTGCGGCGCTGAATTTCACCGACACCGCGCTCTATGGAAAAAGTGGCCAGGGAAGCGAGAGGGATTTCCCGGCCCGAGGCAGAAAAGAAGGTCATATTTTTCAACTGCAGCAAATTTTTCCGGTCTTCTTCGCGCAACTGGATATGAACATCGATTTCCTTGTTTTCACTGTGGTATTTGGGCAGAGAAATGCCGCGCAGGGCATACTGCACCGTGCCGGAGATCACCTGCGGCGAGATGCCGTATTTCCTGGCTGCTTCGCGGTCGATCTGCAGATGGATCTCATTCCCGCCCTTTTCCCGGTCCGTCTCGATGCTGATGATATCTTCGATGGCGCGCAGGCGGCGCTCGACTTCCTTTGAAAGTTCGATCAGCTTGCCGGTATCATCGCCATAGAGCACGACAGAGACCGACGCGGCGTCATTGCCAGCGCTGCTGCGCCAACTGGTGCGGATATCCACACCGGGGAATTTCGGCAGCCGTTCCTTCAAATCAGCGAGGACTTCGTCTCTGGTCATCTTTCCCTCCGGCCGCCGCCCCAGACTTCGCTGCAGAGATTCCCACAACACTTCATACCAGTCTTTCTGAGGTGGTTTGTGCAGAAAAACACGCATCTGCCCCCAGTTCGCGGAAAAACGGGAATTGATGGTACGCAGATCATATTCCGTGCTCCGCGCCCGGATGGTATCCTCTACAACAGCAAAAACCTTCTCCGTGTCCTCGATGGTAAAATTATCCGGAATATCGAAAAATAACCGGATGTCATTGATATTGCCGTTGGATTCATTCGCATACTTGGCATTGGATGCGGCATAGTTCATGGAAATGATGATGAGCAGCAGGACGACGAACGTGTCCACCCGGTGGCGGATCGCCAGCGCGAGCAGGCGTTGGTACAGCGTATTGCTGCGCAGGACGATGCCCTCTTCCTCCCGGACCCGGGTGTTGGAAAACCAGGTCGCCGCCAGGGGGATGAAGATCATCGCGATCAGCAGCGAGGCGAGCAGGGCCACGACCACGGGCAGACCAATCCGCAACATAAAAAAACGGAAACCACCGTCGTCGCTCATCAGGATCAGTGGCAAAAAGACGACGATCGTCGTCAGGGTCGCCATGGTGATCGCCAGGCCGACCTCGCTGGCGCCTTTCAGAGCGGCTTCCTTTCTCGGCTTACCAGCGGCTATTTCGCGGTAGATATTTTCCAGCACCACGATGGAGTTGTCCACGACCATGCCGATCGAAATCATGATCCCCATCATAGTGATCAGGTTCAGAGTCCAGCCACTGAAATAGAGCACGATAATCGTGACCAGCACGGAGAGGGGGATCGCCAGATTGACGATCAAGGTCATACGCAGCCGGCGCAGGAAGAAAAACAGAACTCCGAATGCGAAAATCCCGCCCCAGACTCCGGTTCGTTTCAGGTTGTCGATCGACTCCATGATCCACTCACCCTGATTGAACAGTTTCTCGATCCGGAAGGATTTCAGGCGCGGGTCGTTGGCAAAGCGTTCCTCAAACAGGGTTTCGAGCTGCTTGCTGAGGGCAACGGTGTTGGCTGTGGACTCTTTATAGATAGCGATGGCAACTGCGGGGCTGCCATCGACCAGATTGCGCCAGCGCTTTTCAGGAACTTCATACGCGACGTCGGCAACATCCTTGAGGCGTATGGCAGTGCCCTTGACCGGTAAATTGCGGATGTCATCCAGGGAACGGAATTTACCCAGTGAGCGCACATAGATTTTTCGCCCCCCTTCGCTGATATAGCCGCTGGACAGGGCGAAATTATCCTTTCGCAGGGCCTGAATCACTTCGAACAGATTGATTTTATGGGCCTTGACGCGATCCTGGTAAATGTGAATCTGAATCGATTTTTCGTCCGCCCCAAAGATATCCACTTTGGCGATGCCGTCCAGCCGCTCGAGGGGTTTCTGAATGACCTGTTCGATCAAAAGGTGCTTGTTTTCCACCGGCTCGCGCTCAGCAAGCATCACCCAGAAAATCGGTTCATCGTCATTGCTCCACTTGCGCAGGAACAAACGCTCGATGTCATCCGGCAGCTCGCTCTTCACCCGCTCCATACGATCGCGCAGCCCGGCATAGGCTTCATCCATATCTGTCCCCTCAGAGAAGCGGACAAAGGTCCAGCAGCCGTTGGCACTGCTCGACGTGCTCACACTGCGAACCCCGCTGAGCGTGCGTACCTGTTCTTCGATGGGTTTGGCGATTTGCTCTTCCACCTCGCGAGGGTTCGAATTGGGATACGGCGTCCAGACGCCGAGAAACGGTGGGGAGAATCCTGCGGGCATCAGCTCGACCGGAATACGCGTCAGGGCGATATAGCCGACGACGAGCAGTGCACACAACACCATCAAAACCGTCACAGGGCGATTGATGGCCAAACGCGGCAACAGGCTGTCGGTATTTTTTTTCATGGATGGGTCCCGTTTGTGTTCGTTTTCCGGTGTGTGCAGGATTCTCCTGCGCCGTCTTTACTCACTGCGATCGACCAGGCTGTACACCAGGGGAATCACCAAAAGTGTCAGGGCTGTGGAACTGAGCAGCCCGATGATGACGGTAATGGCCATGGGCGCGCGTACTTCGGCGCCGTCTCCCATGCTCACAGCCATGGGCAGCAGGCCGAGCACCGTGGTCAGGGTCGTCATCATGATCGGGCGCAGGCGGACACGGCCGGCTTCGATAATTGCCCGGGTTTTCTCCAGGCCACGGGCACGCAGATGGTTGATGTAATCCACCAGCACGATGGCATTATTGACAACGATACCCGCCAGCATGATCATACCGAGGAAGACAACAATACTCAAAGGAATCGAGAACAGATAGAGAAAAATGATCACACCGATCAACGCCAGCGGGATGGTAAAAATGATGACAAAGGGATGGACCAGAGATTCAAACTGGGAGGCCATGACGATATAGACCAGAAAAATCGCCAGGGCCAGAGCAAACATCAGGCTGTTGATCGAGGTTTGCATCTCCTTGTTCTGCCCGCCGAGGGTATAGGTGAACTCCGGCGGCATGCCGATGCGGTTGAGCACGTCCTGAATATCAGCGCTGACGCTGCTGAGATCACGGCCGGTGATATTGGCTGAGATCACTGCCGTGCGCTGCTGGTCCACACGGCGAATTTCTGCCGGGCCTTCGCTGATGCGGACATCTGCAACAGCATCGAGGGGAATGGCGCGCGCTGCGCCCGGGTTGACGATCAGGCGGCGCAGGTCATCGATGCTGCGCCGGTCTTCCTCCTGCAGTTGCACCAGCACATCGATGCGACGGTCTTCATCTTTGAACTCGGTCGCGACATCTCCGCGGATTTTGTTGCGTACGATCGAAGCGACATCGAGAATATTCAGGTTGTACTGCGCCAGCAGGTCGCGGTCATAGATGATACGAACTTCCGGATTCCCGGCCTGCATATTCGTGCTGATGTCATCGAGACCCGGGACATCGTGCAGAGCCTGCTCCACCCGGGCGGCAACCTGCTGAAGCGTGCGTAGATTGTAACCGTGAATCTGGACCTCGACCGGCGTCTTGAAACTGAACAGCACAGGCCGTGCGATCTGCCAGGAGATGCCGGAAAACTGTGCCATTTGCTGCCGCAACCGTCTCGTCAGCGCTTCCTCATTTTCGATCAGATTACCTGCGCTGCGATCCACAGTCACCGTGATTTTTGCCGTGTGTTCGCCCTCTTCGCTGCTGGCATTGGAAGTGACATCCGTGCCGGCAACCGAGGCGACTTTGGCCACACTCTTATCCTTCAGCAGCATCTCCTGCACCGGACGGATGCGTGCATCGGTCTGCTCGACAGGGGTGCCCACCGGCAGCGTCACTTTGACGTGAAACTCTCCCTGGTGCACTTCCGGAATCAGCTCGCTGCCCAGTTTCGGAGCAAGCCCCCACATTGTCACAGCAAACAAAACAGCCGTGGCCCCCAGCACAGTGCCGCGATTGCGCAACGCGGCCTGCAAAAGCGCGGGATAACGCCGTTCCACAGCCCCGTAGCCGAGAAGAAAAACGGACGACAGCAGCAGTGCCGGCACTGAAAATACCATGCCTGTGATAAACAGCAACGCTTTGATCATAATGGCAAGGGTGAAAAAAACAAAATGCACGACGCGGAATAACAGCTCGATGAACAGATGCAGAACAAAACGCAGGCCGGAATAGGGCAAAAAGACCACGCAAAAGAGCACCAGCCGGATCAGTTTTTTGGCCACCGTAGCGCCTCGAAAATTCTCCAGCCAGACACGGTACGACGCGACCAGAGCCTGCACTGATTGAAACCGCAGATAGGTTGGCCAGATGTCATCAAAGAGTTTTTGCCATTGCTGATCACCCGACCAGAGGACGAGTTGCTGCCCGAAGCCCTTTTTCAGCAGACCGATGCGTTCGAGCAAAGCAATCACAGGCAAGACCAGAGCAAGCGGGAAAAGCGCAATACCTTTGAGGAGAGACAGCAGAAAGGCACCCGACAGCTTGACCAGGCGCCATGGTACCAGCACGAGGGTGTACAAAATGGCTGTCACTGCGGTTGTGAACTTATGCCACAATCCCGTCCGGCCAGCGTGGTCATCATCGCGCAGGGCAACGACTTTATCCATGGAGGAAAAACGCAGGACACTGTGCTGCAGCAGGGAATCCAGCGTACCGGGGCCGGACTGGCCAAAACTCCGCGACGCCAGCATGGGGATCAAAAACAGAGCCACGGCGAGAGAAGCAAACAACGAAAAAACCACTGTCAGGGCCAGATCGCTGAAAATCTGCCCTGCAATGCCTTCGACAAAAACGATGGGAAAAAAAACAGCTACCGTAGTCAGTGTTGAGGCAAAAACAGCACTGCCAACCTCACCGACGCCGCGTATCGTCGCAGAGATGAAATCATCGCCCTCCTCCCTGCAACGTGCGATGCTTTCCAGCACCACGATGGAGTTATCCACCAGCATGCCGATGCCCAGGGCCAGGCCGCCGAGAGACATGATATTCAGAGAGACATCATAAATTTTCATCGGTGCAAAAGTGGCGACCACCGATACCGGAATGGCGATGCCGACGATCAGCGTGGAAGAGACTTTACGCAAAAAGACGAAGAGAACGAGAACAGCGAACAACCCGCCATACAGAGCGGTTTTCTTCACTTCATCGACGGAGTTTTGGATAAAAACAGACTGGTCGGAGAGAACTTCGATCTGCATGTTATCCGGTAGTGAAGCGGCGATAAACGCCGTCATCGCGCGTTGCCGCATTTTCCCGGCCCGGTCTTCTGCCGTGCCATTGGTCTCGGCCGATTTCTCCTGCATCCTGCGGACATACGCCTGCTGCTCCGGCGTGCCGAAGACGCGGCGTTTAACGCGCTCAGCAACAGCGACGATGTTGGCATCTGCCTCTTTATAAATTTCGACCTCGACACTTTCCTGACCGTTGATGCGCGTGATGATTTCCCGGTCGCGCGTGGTCCGGGTCACACGGCCGACATCGCGAACGCGAATTTCTCTTCCATTCCATGTCCCAATTACCACATTCCCGATCTCATCGACCGAGCGGAACTCGTTGAGGGTGCGCACGAGATACTCTGCCTGCCCCTCGCGCAGGTTCCCGCCTGCGAGGTTGACGTTTTCCTGTTGCAGGCGCTGGCGCACCTGTTGAATATCGATCCCGATGAGCGTCAGTTTCTGTTCATTCAGCTCAACACGGATTTCCTCTTCCAGCCCGCCTTTGACCTTGACAGCAGCCACGCCCTCGATGGTTTCGAGCTGGCGTTCTATGGCTTCCTCAGCCCGGTAGCGCATGCGCGTCAGCAATGTATCGCCGAACACCCCCAGACGCAGGATCGGGTCCAGCGAGGGGTCGTAGCGCAAAATAATCGGACGCTTCGCTTCCTCCGGTAAAAAAACCTGATCCAGCTTCTCGCGCACGTCTGCCGTAGCTGCGGTCATGTCCGTGTCCCAGGTAAACTCCAGTTTGACATCAGACTGCCCTGCTTTGGAGATCGAACTGATATTCACCAGATTGGTGACCAGGCCCAGGGCCTGCTCCATAGGGCGGGAAACGCTGGTTTCGACCTCTTCCGGAGCCGTGCCGGGGATTTCCGTGCGTACGGTCAACGATGGGTAGGAGATGTCCGGCATGAGGTTGACCGACAGTTGTTTATAAGAAATGAAGCCGAAAACACTGATGCCGATAACCACCATCAGAATCGCCACAGGGCGCGTGGTGGTGAAGGTAAAAAAACCGGAAGCGCGTGTGTTGTGTGTATTCTTTTCGTACATAATCATCCCGTCGATCAGGTGATCAGAGCAGCAAAAACGATTTTCTTCTTTCCGTGGCAGGCATACGAGGGTACGAATGCATTCGGCGGCACATCAGCCTGTAGTGCTCACCCACGGTGCACAGGAGCAACCGGAGCAAAGCGCCGCAGAGCGATGATGTGATCATCGCTCATTGATGATCCGCACAGGGGTTTCGTCTTTCAATCCGGCCTGGCCAACGACGATCACTTTGTCGCCGGCTTGCAGCCCCGCCAGCGATTCGATCGCATCCGAGGTTTCAAAGCCGCGTTTCAGAGTCACTTTTTTCGCGATGCTGTCCCGGACGACGAAAACGTTCAACTGCTCATTCTCATAGACGACAGCGGTTTTGGGAACCAGCACGGCGTCAGTATGTGTCTCGGTGATGATGTGCACGTTGACGAACATCCCGGGGCGCAGCTTCCGGCCGGCATTGCCGATACCGATCGTCACCTTAAACGTGCCGCTGCTCGGGTCCACCACCGGGCTGACACGCTTGACGATGCCCTTGAATTTTCGCCCCTGCAGATGATCGGAGGTGATGAAGGCTTCCTGCCCCTTGTGGATGCGGCCGATCTCTTTTTCCGGAACATAAACCACAGCGATGATCTCATCCGTGTTGACCACGCTGAACAGCTTATCCGCGGGCTGGATGCGATCGCCCACTCGCAGCAGCCGCTCACCGATGACGCCGGATATCGGCGCGGTGATCCGGGTGTACTGCAGATTCAATTGCGCCTGTTTGTGCTCGATTTCGGCAGCATCTGTGTTGAACCGAGCCTGCTCAAACTCTTCCTTGCTGAGCAGATTTTTTTCGTACATCTCCTGCGAACGGCTGAAGGCGCTCTGCTGCTGTTGCAGCTTGACTTTAGCTTTTGCTTCTGCCAGCTCATATTCTGCTGCATCGAGTTCAGCGAGCACCTGGCCTTTGCGCACAAAATCACCCTCCTCAGCCCGTATTTTTTCCACGATGCCCTGAACACGAGAGTACACTTCCGCCATTTTTTCGGTTTCGAGGTTGGAACTGAGCAAAATCGATGATGAGATTTCACCCGTTTTCAGGGTGGTCACTTCAACAGGGACACGCTCCGGCGAGGCTTTTTTGCCGGCCACCGTGGTGCTGTCTGTAGGACTGCTGCCGCTCGCGGCGTCGCCGTTTTCACCTCTGGCATCCTTCTCTGAGCATCCCGAAACGGCAAGGCTCAGGCTGAGCACCGAAGCAAGAAAAAAGAGCTGTTGCGTTTTGAATCCCATCGTTGACTCCTCTGTTTTTTTGAAAAAAAGCCCGGGCCGGAGAAGCCCGGGCCGGCACACCACTACGAAGAAACAGATCAGAATGGAAAGTCCTGCGGCAGGCGGCTTTACACACGCCAGCCTACTACGCCCGTGCCTGGTACAAGTTTCATCATTCTTTTCCGGGGAAAGTGGACGCGAAAGGAAAGTATGGCCCCTGCAAATTCTTCTTCAACGGGTCAAAGCAAGCCACGAGCGGGTTATAGCCGCAAGGGCAGCAACAGAGGCAGGAAGTCCGGCAGGAGTGTGAGGAGCATCGCCGGCGAACTGCTCATCGACATGATCGAGAAGCCCGTGATCAGGCGCTGCAAACAGGGGGGCAAAATATGTTTTCAACTGTTCGCGCGGAATGCCGCAACGCAGAGCCAGGCGGATGTATGGCCACAGCAGCCAGGTGTGAATTCTGCCATTGAAGCGGGCAGAGGCTTCCACGTGCGGATGGGTATGCTCGCCCTCGCCGGAATAGGCGGGGTGGTAGGGAGTGAGAGTCCGGATACCCATCGGCGTGCGCAGATGCGCATCAACGGCAGCGAGCACGGAACGGGCGTTGCTCTCGGTCACCGGAGCATAAGGCAAACCAAAACCGATCACCTGGTTAGCGCGCAGGGCACTGTCGGGGTGGTCATCACGCAGCAGGTCTGCACAATAGCCTTCCCTGGCCAGCCAGAACTTTTCTGCAAAACTCTCCCGTACCCTGGCAGCGATATCTCCGGTTTTCTCCTGTCCGGCTTCCCTGCCCAGCAAACGGGAAAACTCGTTGATGACCATCAGCGCGTTGTACCAGAGCATCTGCACTTCCACCGGCTTGCCGATTCGCGGCACAGCCTCCCACTCCAGATAGCCTGCATCCATCCATGAGCGCGCCTGTGCATGTTCGCCAATCATCACCAGCCCGTCCGAATCCACGGCAATACCCGTGCGCGTGCCCCCCAGATAAGTATTGAGGATTTTAAGCAGGAAAGAAAACTCCCCTTCGACAAATTCGAGATCACCGGTCTCCTGCCAGATATCATAGACGGTCTGCACATACCACAGCGAGGTATCCATTCTGGCAAAGACCGGCTGTTCCGGTTTTTCGGAAAAGAAATCCGGCACCAGACCATCTTTCTCGTGCCGGCGCAGCATATTCAGCACTGCGATGGCTTCGTCAAAACGTCCGGCCGGCAGCAGCAGGCCGCTGATCGCCATCAGGCTGTCAAATCCGGTTTCACTGCGCCCGGGGTAGCCGGCAAGAACGGTCCGCGTATCACGGGACAGGCTGCTCGGCCGGGTGATGAGATAGGCATCGGCGGACTGTACACAGCGTTGCACAAAACTCTCCGCATCAGCGTGCACTGCCACCAGCCTGCGGCGATACGCGACCGTCGCCTGCAGACTCTCCTGCGCATTTTGTGGCCAGGATTCCTGCAAGCCCAGGCAGAGTGTCACCGGAGAATCGCCGGCCAGCGTGACGTCGATTGCTGCCGGGCACCACAATATCTCTTCACCGGAATCCTGAAAGTGCAACGGGCGCACGCGATTCATCTCCACCACCTGGCCTGCCCTGTCTGTACTGCAAAAGAGCCGGCTATCGCCATCATTTTCCAGCGCGTATGAAAATCCGCTGTCCAGGATGCGGATAGCGTACGCAGCTCGCGGGGTCGCAAAAAATGTCTCTTCCGTACTCAGGGCCGGCATCAGGCGCAGGGGAACCGGGCCGTTCCCGCCGGTCAGCGTGTACTGTACATAGAGAGCATTTTCACCGGTGTGCATCCACATCATGCGGCTGATCTCAAGCGGACCGATGGCGATCCGGTGGTGCGGCAATCCATGCTGCAGAGTAAATTTTATCTTAAATGTTTCGTGTGGCCGCCGCGCTTTGCCTGTGGAATCGATCTCGGGCGCGAGCTGAATCCAGCGCTGGTCAAAATAGATCGCTTCGAACAGCGTTCGGACACAGGCGGCTCTGCGCAAAGGAGGGCGCAGAGGCAGAGTCAGCAGCGAATGCGCGCGCCGCAGAGGTGCTCCCAAAGCACTGCCCATACCATATCCCCCCAAACCATTGGTCACCAACCATTCCTGAATCTGCACAAACCGCCCTTTCGCTGAATTTTCTGTTACTCCTGCTGCGAAATAATTTCCCTGTTTCTCTTTACCTGCGTTTTGGCATGAGTGGGGAAAGCGCCTGTTTTTCTTTTTGCTCACATCCGGTTCCCGGGGCAAAGAAACGCTGGCCGCAAGGCTGGATTAATCCTTGACATCCCCACCCCTGTCGAGTATCTTGCACTGTGTATCGGCACCCGAATAATTTTCATCTCGGCATGGCGTTGCGCCTCACCGGCGCATTTTCCTGCACCAACACGATGCCTGCTCCCGATCTGCTGCGCCATCTCTTGATAATCTGAAATGCTTCCGTCCCGCCCGGGCCTGTAAACCTGCAGGCTATGATCAGAGCTTCCTTGCGGGACACAAGCCCGGCGTGGCGAGAGTGCGGCAGAACAAAACATTGTTTGAGCAGGCTGATAATTAACCCTGTTTCATCAGAAATTTTATACATTTTTCAGGTGAATGAAATGGAAGACAAAACGATTTTGAAGGGCGGCGAGTATCTGATAAAACAGACCGCACCCGCCGCGGTTTTCTGCCCGGAGGATTTTGACGACGAACTGCGCATGATCGCCCAGACAGCGAAAGAATTCGTTGCCAACGAAGTTGTCCCCAAACTGGACAGGCTGGAAAAATTAGAGCCGGGCCTGAGTGAAGAGCTGATGCGCCAGGCGGGTGAGCTCGGCCTTCTCGGGATCGAAGTACCCGAGGAGTACGGCGGCATGAACCTGAGCAAAACAGCCGCTGTCGTGGTCAGCGAATATATTGCCGGTTCGAGCGGATTCAACACCACCATCAGCGCCCACCAGACCATCGGGACGTTGCCACTGGCTTATTTCGGCACCGAAGCACAGAAGAAAAAATATCTCGAGAAGCTCGCCACCGGAACGTGGGTCAGCGCCTACGCCCTGACTGAGCCGGAAGCCGGTTCCGACGCCCTCGGCGGGCGAACCCAGGCTGTTCTCTCCGATGACGGCAGCCACTATATCCTCAACGGCACCAAGATGTGGATTTCCAACGCTGGTTTCGCCAGCCTGTTCACCGTTTTTGCCAAAATAGACGGAGATCGCAAAAAATTCAGCGCATTCCTCGTCGAGCGCGATACACCGGGGCTGAGCTTTGGCGCAGAGGAAAAAAAGATGGGCATCAAAAGCTCCTCAACGCGCCAGGTGATCCTGCAGGATGTCCGGGTTCCGGTCGAAAACCTGCTCGGCGAACCCGGCCAGGGGGCCAAAATCGCCTTTAACATCCTCAACTCCGGCCGTTTCAAGCTGGGTGCGGGCTGCGTCGGGGCTGCAAAACAACTGATCGGGATCAGCACCCGCTACGCGCAGGAGCGCGAACAGTTCCGCGTGCCGATTTCCTCATTCGGCATGATCCGCGAAAAACTGGCGGAAATGGCGATCCGGACATACGCTGTTGAGGCAGCGACCTATCGCACTATCGGCATGATCGATGAGGCCATCGGTGAGGATAAATCCCCGCGCAACACCCTCGCCTGTATCGAGGAATATGCGATCGAATGCTCGATGATCAAAATCCTCGGCAGCGAACTGCTCGATTATGTCGTCGATGAAGCGGTGCAGATTCATGGTGGCTACGGCTATTCCAGCGACTATCCCGTCGAGCTGGCCTACCGCGATGCACGCATCAACCGCATCTATGAAGGAACCAATGAAATCAACCGGCTGATCATCCCGGGTATGCTGGTCAAGCGGGCGATGAAGGGACACCTGCACCTGCTCGAGGCTCTGGAAGAAGGCAACGGCAAGACAACCTTTTCTGAGCTGGATGAGCCGGACAATCCGCTGGTCAAAGAATTGTCACTGCTCGAAACGATGAAAAAAATCGCTTTGCTGGTGCTCGGTTCCGCTGCGCTGAAATATCGCGAAAATTTTGACCGCGAGCAGGAAATCCTGTCCCGGTGTGCGGATATCATCACGCTGATCTATGCCGGTGAATCGGCCTGCATGCGTACATTGAAACACTACCGCAGTGGTAAAAACAGCGAAACAGCCATCGCCATGACGCGGGCCTGGGTGCATGCCACCGCTCCACAGGCGGCTCAGTGGGCCAGGGAAGCGCTGAATCACTTTCTCGAAGGAGACGATCTCCAGGCTCATCTGGAGATGGTGCGCGCTTTTTCTGCCACACTGCCGGCCGTCGATGTCATCGCCCTGAAGCAACAGGTGGCAAGCGCTGTGCTCAAGGCAGGTGGCTATCCGACGGCGGTCATCTGAACTCCGGCGACACCAGTGCGAAGCACAGGAGGCACGAATGCTGAAATCCAGCCCGGCGAAAGCGCGCAAAATCATCGAAGGGGTGCATGAATTCCTGCATCAGGAAGTCTGGCCGCGGGAACAGGAGCTCCTCACCGGCGATACGGATGAAACCATCCATCTGCTCGCCTTGCTGCGGGAAAAGATTAAAGCCGCAAATCTGTGGGCGCTGCACCTGCCGGACATGTACGGCGGCCTGTCCCTGCCAGCGCGGGATTTTGCCCGTGTCTGTGAAGAGCTCGGCCGCTCACCTCTCGGGCACCATATTTTCAACTGCCAGGACCATGTTCTGCTCACCATGGCGGTGATCATGGACAAGGGTACGTACGAGCAGAAGGAGCGCTATCTGCGCCCGCTGGTGCGCGGAGAAATCGGCTGTGGTACCGGGCTGACAGATCAAACCCTGTTCACGCCGGCCGAGGAGCTCCCCCGATGGCAACCGGGAGTGAACAGCGAGAGCCTGCACCTTTCCGGCACGCAACGGCTGGTGAGTGCATCCTCAGCCATGGATTTTTTCACCCTTGCCGCTGCACCGGCTGAGGGTGGGCAACCCGGACTGTTTATCGTTCCTGCAGACTGCAACGGGCTCTCTCTGGAGCCTGAGCCATTGACAGCAACCACGCCTTACAGCAGCCAGGTCCATTTTTGTGCCCGGCTCGACAACTGCGAACTCTCTACAGGCCTGGCGCTCGGAGACGATGGCGATGCACTGGCGCTGCTGGAGAAGCACCTCATTCCTGTGCGCATTTTTTCGTGCATGCGCTGGATCGGTATCTGCGAACGTACCCTCAGCATCGCCACACGGCGCATCGCGAAACGCAGACAGCCCGCCGCAGGTGCAGGCGCCATTGCGCTGCGGGATGAAACATGGCTCGCTGACCTGCGCGCGGAAATCAACGCCGGACGCCTGCTGGTGCTGACCACGGCGCATAAAATCGACAAAGAAGGGCCTGAGCCCGCGCGCGATGACTCAGCGCTGTGCCTGTTTCACATCGCAGGCATCCTGCGGCGGTTATTCGACCGGGTCAACCGCATGTTTTCGAGTCAGGATATCCTCGCTGAACCTGTGCTCGCCCACTGGATGTACCGCGAACGCAATGCCGGAATCTACGAAATTCCGGGCGAATTTCTGCGCCAGCAGGTGGCTGCGAATCTGCTGCTACGGTTCAAAATCAAATAACACGACGGAACCCTACAGGAAATCTCATGAATATACTCTTATCCCGCACTTCCAAACAAATGATGTCGGTTGTTGTCATCATTTTGCTGCCCCTGCTTTCCGCTTGCGGTACATCGCCCCGCGATGAGGCCAATCCACCTGCTCCCGGGTTCAATCTTGCCGACTCGGATGCACGCGCCATCGCCATCGCCGATGAGGTTATGCAGGCGCTGGGCGGACGCCGGGCCTGGGATAAGACGAGATACATCACGTGGAGATTCTTCGGCCGC
>DRLW01000174.1 GCA_011375275.1 Bacteroidota bacterium | reverse complement strand
GCGCGTCAGAAATCATCGTCCCGTTCAGCCACCCGCTTCCTGCTTCTTCGCCTTTTCGCTGCGCACCCCCATAAGATACCCTTTGATAAACGCATCGAGGTCGCCGTCCATCACCGCGGTCACGTTGCCGGTTTCGACCCCTGTCCGGTGATCTTTCACCATATTATAAGGATGGAAAACATAGCTGCGGATCTGGCTGCCCCATGCGATGTCTTTCTTGTTCTTTTCGATTTCGTTCAGGCGGGCCTGTTCTTCCTCGAGTTTTTTCTGATACAGCCTGGCGCGCAGCATTTTCATCGCGGCTTCGCGGTTGCGGTGCTGAGAACGCTCATTCTGACACTGCACGACGATTCCGGTGGGGATGTGGGTAATGCGCACGGCTGAGTCGGTTTTATTGACGTGCTGCCCGCCTGCCCCGCTGGCACGATAGGTATCCACACGCAGGTCTTTATCCTCAATTTCGATTTCGACGTCGTCTTCGATCTCGGGATAGACGAAAACCGAGGCAAAAGAAGTATGCCGGCGCGCGTTGGAATCAAACGGTGAGATGCGCACCAGGCGGTGCACCCCGGCCTCGGCTTTGAGATACCCATAGGCATAAGGGCCGACCACCTCGATGGAGACATCCTTGATTCCGGCCTCATCGCCGTACTGCAGGTTGAGGATGTCTGCCTTGAAACCGGCACGCTCAATCCAGCGCAAATACATGCGATAAAGCATCTGGGCCCAGTCCTGGCTTTCCGTGCCGCCTGCTCCCGGGTGGATCGTCAGGATGGCATTTTTTTCATCGTCCGGGCCGCTGAGCATGTTGCGGAATTCGAGATCATCGACCATCTGCTGCAGTTCGGCAATTTCGCTCCTGCACTCCTGCACCGTGGTTTCATCCTGCTCTTCTTCTGCCATTTCAAGCAGGACTTCGAGGTCCTCAGCCTTGCTTTCCAGTCTCTCAAACTGCTCAACCCACTCCTTGCGGCTGGAAATTTCGCGCATCACCTTCTGCGCTTCCTTTTGATTATCCCAAAATCCGGCAGACTGGGTTTTGGCCTCCAGATCAGCTATTTCCTTCTTGCGCTTTTCGACGTCAAAGATACCTCCGCAGTTCGTCGATTCTCGGCTGCAACTGTTCCAGTTGTGTGCGTATTTCGTCAACCATGTTGTTCTCCTCAGTAGTAGTAATTATAACCTGAAAACCACTCGTATTTTTTACAGTTCATTCAGAAGTTGGCTGAAGCCCGGATGTCTTTTGTTTTCACCACAGGAGCAGTGTGACGAGATGATATGAAAATCAGCAGATAGCGAATTTCCATGATTTTCAGAGTAATTTCTCCCGGACGGTTATTTTCAGCCATGGGGAGTGCTGTGGATTACCTGAATCGAAACGTCTGGTTATCCATGTAACACAGCACAGTTGCATATTTTCAGTTAGACTGCCAGACAACAGCACATGCCTGCACCAGTGCTGTCATTCCGGTTTCCCCGCCGGGGAAGACCGGAATCTTCCAGACGCTGGCACGTGCCCGAAAAGATGAGATTCCGGCACTGCGCTGCGCTTGGCCGGAATGACAGATGTCGGTATTCGGGCCAGGGGCCCATTAGCTGAGTTAACTGGATACCCTGAATCGAAACGGGCTAATTTAAAATAAAAACAATAGAGAAGCAATATTTCCCGCAACTATTCCACCTGGCTCTTCCTCAGATTGTGTGGGTTGGGAAATTATCATTGTGAAATCCGGCCGGTGACCGCGGATCAAATCCGGCCATGCTGAAACCGGCGGGGGTGGGGTCTGTCCTGGGGTTGATGTACGGGCGACCATACTTCGCGCTATGATTGGCGCGGTACTATCTGGCCACGCCCCGCCGTACCGCGACATTTATGTCGCGTCTTGGCAATCGCCTCAAAAGCAGACGGAATTACGATATGTATCGCACCACGCGCCATGAATGGCGCGGTGCGCCCTGGTCGCGTCCCAGCCATTCTACTAAAGCAGCCTGAATACCGAAAATATCGTACATCCACCGGCTGCTGGGCACGGCTCAGCAAGCATCGGGATTATTCAGCCAGCGCGAGAGAAGCTGCCGGCGTTCATTTTCAGGGGGGAATGAAAAGCAGTCGCGAAGGAGTGTGAGTGCCTGTCCGGCATCCTGCAGCCGCTGGCGCGGATCTTTTTCCAGGCAGCGGCTGATGAAGACGAGCAGGGCATCAGGAGTTTCTTTGTTCAGGCGATTGGCAGGCAGAGGCTCACGGTTGACGATCGCCTGGATTTCAGCCGTCGGGGTTGCGGCCTGAAACGGCCGCGAAGCCGTCAGCAGTTCATAAGTGAGCACTCCAAGAGAAAAGATATCGCTGCGCGGCGAGATGCTCTTGCCATAGATGACCTCAGGGGCCATATAGCCTGCAGAGCCGGTCAAACCAGCGGTATTCTCTGCCGTTGCGATCTGGCCGCTGGCGAGGTCGAAGTCACAGATTTTCACGATTCCCTTACTGCTGAGAATCAAATTTTCCGGTTTGATATCGCGGTGGATGAGACCGCTGCCGTGCAACTTGGCCAGGCCCTGCAGGATATCTGCGAGACACGCCAACACGATAGAAACCGGAAACCCGTGACGCGTGGCAACCAACTGTCGCAGGGTCGCGCCCTCGATATATTCGAGCACGAGATAGGGGTGAAACCCCTCGTTGCCGAAATCGACGATCGCGACGATGTTTTCGTGCCTGTTTGCGGCGTAAATTTCCGCTTCCCGGGCTATTTTTTGCGCAGCGTCTTCGGAAGAGACCAGCTCATCCGTGGCAATTTTCACGATCACGAACTGCTGCGTCTCGGGATCATACCCTTTATAAGTCGTACTCTGGCTGCCGCGTTTCAACTGGCTGACCAGAAGAAAACGGCCGACGCGGTTCACAGCCCCCACTCCTTGATACGATAGTGCAACCAGCGGCGCGAAACACCGAGCACTCTGGCAGCCTGAGAGACATTGCCGTTACTTTCCTGCAGGGTTTTCTGTACAAGTGTGCGTTCGAATTCCTTCAGTTTACGACCGTTCTTTTTGCCGTTTGGCTGAGCGTGCACGGAATCCACATCAGGAATATCCAACTGCAGGTCGTGCGCGGTGATCTGCTCACCTTTACACAGCACAGCCGCCCGCTCGATGCAGTTCTCGAGTTCCCGGACATTACCCGGCCACGGATACCTGCGCAGGGCATCGATGCCGTCCTCGCTGAAACCGTTCAGGGTCTTATTCAGCTTCTGCAACGTGCGGTCGAGAAAATGCTGGGCCAGAAGAATGACGTCATCGCCCCGTGCGCGCAAAGGCGGCATATTGATGGTGATCACATTCAGGCGATAAAACAAATCCTCACGAAAGCGACCGGCCTTCACTTCCTCACGCAAATCCTTATTCGTCGCCGCCACGATGCGGACATTGATTTTGCGTACCGTGTTTTCGCCGATGCGTTTGATCTCCCTTTCCTGCAGCACTCTCAGGAGCTGGACCTGTACCCGGGGGCTGATATCCGCTATTTCGTCGAGAAAAAAAGTGCCGCCCTCCGCTTCTTCGAACAGTCCTTTTTTGTCGTGATTGGCGCCGGTGAACGCACCGGCTTTGTGCCCGAACAGCTCGCTTTCGAGTAGAGTTTCCGGCAGGGAACCGCAGAAACAAGCGATGAACGGTTTATCGCGAAAGCTGCTGCTGTAGTGCAGAGCGCGTGCAACGAGCTCCTTTCCCGTACCACTCTCGCCGAGTATCAACACCGTTGCATCAACATCGGCGACGCTGCGGATCATCTCATGCACTTTGTGGATGGCCGGACTGCTGCCGATGATGCCACGGATCGAATTCTGCGTGACCAGCCGTTTCTGAAGATTGCGGTTTTCTTTTATCAGCTTGTCATACATCTGCGCGTTTTCGATCGCCAGGGCTGCCTGATGGGCAAAGGCATTGAGAAAAGGCTCCATCTCCGGGCGGAAACGGCCGCGGGTTTCCGTGCTGTCCAGATAGACTGCCCCGACCGGCTGGCTGCGAATGCGCAACGGCAGACAGGCCGCGGCAACAATCTTCTGCTCGCTGACGCTTTCAGAATTGTTGAAACGAATATCATCGACGATGTTGTAGGAAATGATGGTTTCCCCGGTATCAAGAGCAGCATACACTACGCTGCGGGAAAACTGATCGAGGTGGTCTTCGCTCTGGGCAGCGATATTGTGAGCGATTTTGACGCTCAGAGTATCGCCTTCGTAAAGCAAAATAACGCCGCGCTGAGCATGTACGGTTTTGAGGGCGATGTCGAGAATATTGCGTAACAGAACGTCAATTTCATAAGTGCTGTTGATCGTCTCGCTGATGATCGACAATGCCTGTAATGGATTTTCGATCAATTCGTCTTCAGTCATCGTTTCTTCTCGTCGTGGAAGATGGAAGTATCCTGCCTGAGACGTCCTGTCCGGTACCTGTCATTCCTGACAAAATCAATTTTGGGGAATAGCGGAAGATATACGTGCCCCGCATGTGCGGACGTGAATGCATATACCATTCCAGCCCGGAATCAGGTGCAGGCAGCTCCTGTAAAAGAGGACAAGCACTTTCTCTGCCGGAGAAATTGAAGAAGACCGTACTTCTTTCACCGAAAAATCATATCGACCCAAACAAAGTAAAAACAAAAAGATAACACAAAGAAACCTTGAGTTCCATCATATGTTTCACTGAAATAGTTTCCACAGGTAAAAGGTATCAGGCTCCCGCCTTGATCTGAAAAAAATCGGGCAAGCTGTTCGGAAGCGGACAAGGGATGACATTTTTGAGATTGAGAGAAATAAAAAAGGGATATGGTGCGCGATTCCATATCCCTTTTCTTGGGGTAGGTATCCTTAACAGGTTTAAGGAAGGAATAGAGAAAACGGTAACCTCAATTTACGGCATTCGCGACATCAGGATTGGTGTGTGGCCCGATATGCAGTTCTGACCTGTGTCGCGAAGTTCAACAAAGTTCACGGATGTAAATACGTTGGATGAAAAAAGATATTTGCTGAGGACCTGAAACGAGAAGAAGTGCGTGGTGTTGGAATCCTTGGCCCGTTCTGTCGAGATGAGTATCCAGCCAATCCTTGGCATGGTGCAACAAATAGTTCTTCGTCCCCCATGAACAATCGTTGCCATAAATAAAGGCACGTCGCCGTTTACATAGCAATGGGTGTGCCAAAAACAAATGATTCCTGCCAACGCCCTCAAATCATTCATAAATCGTGTCATTGCGTCGGGGTGATCGCGAAAAAGCGAATATTCCCCATCGTATGATGCTACGAGATAAGAAGCTGTCAATAAATAAGTTAGACCACAAAATTTCCGAGTGAATATTTTTATGCAGACTGCACACAACATCCGAAACCGAAACGCAATCCCGGATTCTGAACGATAACTTTCGTTCCTGTCTCCTGATATGCCTGTATCAATTCGAGCCACTGTATCAGGACTGGACGAAATCCGGCCGCTTGTGTTCTGATTTTAAACATTGACATTGTAAACACGAAGTCCTATTTTAATTCTTTTAATTTCAATAAGATGGTGTACCAATGGAGTTGCGACTGAAATATGGCCGTGGGGAACAAAATGCGCTTCTTCCCCCCTTTATGGCAGTTAAGGAACTCCGTAGCGGTGGCATCGCACCGCTGTCATCCCTTTCCCGACTGCTTGCCGGCTCACTGGAAAAACCCGTTGGCATCCATCCCTTTGACAGTGTTTTTCGACGGGCGAAAAATCTTCTCATCGTCATGCCTGCGGATTTCTACCCGCACATTTTATCCGAAATTGCTTCGCAAGTCGTCGCTCGATTACAGCATATCGGAGTGCCCCCGGCCGAGATCCGCATCCTGCTCGCTGACAGCAGCTACTCCAAGCCAGCCAGCAGGGACTCAATCGCCGGGCTGGCACAGAAAACCGGGCTGGACCCGGAACGGATTTACACACACTGCACCGGCGACACAGCGCAGCGGGACTATTTTGGCGATTCCAGACAAGGATTCCCGTTTTATGGCAACCGGCTGCTGCTCGAGGCTGATGAATTACTCCTGATCGGTGTGGTTCAGCCCCATCTGCTCTGGGGCATGACCGGCGGCCCTGAGCTGCTTTTTCCCGGATGTATGCATGAGGAAACTCTGTTGCGCGCCTGCGACCTGCTGTGCAGAGAAAACCACTCCACAGATGGAGGAACCAGCGTACCGGGCGCGAATCCGGCGGGGAAAGAACTGCTCAAAGCACTACCGGCGACCTTTAGCATCAATATTGTCGTCGATGAAACCGGCCGGGTTGTCGCTGTCGTTTCCGGTAAAGCCTTACAGGCCTATCTGGCCGCTGCAGCCTGGATGGACCAAATTCGCAACAGCGACTCTTCGCCGCCCGGTTCCCTGACCATCGCCAGTTGCGGCGGCAGCCCGTTCGACGACCAACTCGACGGCCTGGGGCTGGCGCTGAACAACACGCTTGCTCTGACTCACCCGGGAGGCGATATCGTGCTTCTGGCCCGCTGTGCAATGAACGGCAGGGCCGGGTCAACGACGGGTGAAAAATATCCGGCACGCACTCTGCGACGGCGCCTGGAACAGTACCTGCTGAACCGCATACGTGGTGACATCAGGGATGCTGCGGAGAAAAATGTCTTTCTCGTCAGCGAACTGCCGGATGCGACCGTAAGATCGCTGCAAGCGACACCATGCCGTTCACTCGAACAGGCGATCGGTTTGTTGCGCCGCGGGTTCAATCCCAATGAGGCCGCCCGGGTCATCGGCAACGCCTGCATGATCAGGATACCAGAATAATTGCCGGCACGCAAGAGCGGATGTCTTGTGACCTGAAAAACTGACGGATCCGGGACTGGTCAAATAGCGGTACAGGACATACCGGATGGCGTTGAGAGAAAAATAATAACAGCATTGGTCACGAAATGCTGGCATACATGGAGAAATGTTTTATTATTGACGTTTTTTTCGCAACTATCTGCTTTTCCGGTAGTCTTTGTGCGAAACATTGAGTTGTAAAAGACATTGGGTTTCATCCTTCGTGGTGCCGGGCTGTTTCAGCTCACTTCATCCTGTTTCAGGCCCGGATATGAACAGGCCCACAAGGATGCCCTGCCGGAACACCGGCTGCAGTACACCGGCCCGTATTCGAGTAAAACGGGTTGCACCGGGCTCATCAAGGCAAAGGAGGAATGGCCGACATTCTCAGTGAGGGTTGAACAATTCGGAGAAGAACGAACAGGAGAATCGGATTGAACAGAGGAACTGAACATCTGCGTATTTGCCTTCTTTTTCTGGCGCTCATCGTTGGGCTTTCTGCCTGTGGTCTCAAGCCTGACCCCATTTATCGCTCATATACCGGCAAAGAGAAACGCGGCAAAGGGTTTACACGCCCTCCGGCCCGGGATCGCTCGCCGGCGGGCGACAAAGGCGTACGGGCTTCTGATGCTCCTTACGAAAAGGGGCGTCTCAAAAATGAGACCTATTCACTGAAAAGCACTTCTTTTGAATGGAAAATAGCCAATGAACTCCTGCCCTTTCTCAACACGCCTTATAAATACGGAGGTGAATCTGTCAAGGGCATCGATTGTTCCGGGCTGACACGTGTCGTTTATCTCAACGCTTTTAAAAAGGACCTGCCCCATAAGGCTGCCTGGCAGTTCAAAATGGGCGAGCCTGTGGCACGCAACCGGCTGAAGGCCGGCGACCTGGTCTTTTTTTACGCGCGCGACAGCAAACGCATCGGGCATGTCGGTCTCTACCTGTCAGACAATCAGTTTATCCACTCCATGAGCGGAGCCGGAGTCGTTATTTCAGATTTACGCGGATCATACTGGACGAAATACTACGCCGGAGCACGGCGCTACGTAAAATAGCGGGGGAGGTTATTCCAGGAGGGGATAGAGATGATGTATATCGCTAACGGGGGAACAACAAACGATCGCTCTCTCTCACGAACAGGAGTCGGAACCGAATTTTACGCTAACGGAGGAGGAAACGGAATGAGTTTACAGCTTAATCTGAGAGACGTCCAGAAGTATTTACAGCAGCAGAAGCTCGATGGCTGGCTGATCTATGATTTTGCCGGGCTGAACAAAGTTGCGCTGGAGATCATCGACCTCGGCGGGCATTTCATCTCGCGCCGGTGGTTCTATTACATCCCTGCGCAAGGCGAGCCCGTACTTTTGCTGCACAAAATCGAAACGACCAATTTCCCGGCTATTGCCGGCAAGCAGGTGACCTACGCCGGACGCCACGAGCTGGTTGCCCGGCTCGGAGACATCATCCGCAAAGGCAGCCGCATCGCCATGGAATACTCTCCTGAAAACGCCATCCCGACGGTTTCCTATGTCGATGCCGGGACTTTTGAGCTGATCCGGCAGTTCGGCGCGGAAATCGTCTCATCGGCCAACTTAGTACAGTATTTCACCTGCCGTCTGGATGACGAAGGTCTGGCCAGCCACAAACGCGCTGTCACGGCGCTTCACGACATTCAGGCCGAAGCTTTTCGACTGATAGAATCTAAATTGAAAAGCGATGGTAAAGTCAGCGAATATGCCATCCAGCAGTTCATCACCGGGCGTTTCAGGGAACATGGCTTTGTTTCCAACTCAGAACCGATCGTTGCCCGCAACGGCAACGCCAGCAATCCGCACTACTCCCCCTCCGCGCACACGACAGACATCATTCGTCCCGGGGATTGTATTCTGATCGATCTCTGGGCCAAAGAGGACAAACCCGGCGCCATTTACGGCGACATCACCTGGTGCGGTTTTGCCGGTCAAAATCCTCCGGAACAGTACGTTGAAATCTGGACTGTGGCCCGCGATGCCCGCGAAGCCGGGCTTGCCCTGCTGCAACAGGCACACGACCAGGGGAAAACCGTGCAGGCTTTCGAAATCGATGCAGCCGTTCGCGCGCACATCACGGAAAAAGGCTATGGTGAATATTTTTTCCACCGCACCGGGCACAGCATAGGCGAGGATGACCACGGCAAAGGCGCAAATATAGATGATTATGAATCCAAGGACTTGCGCGACATCATCCCCGGCCTGCTGTTTTCCATCGAACCGGGCATCTATCTGCCTGATTTC
>DRLW01000173.1 GCA_011375275.1 Bacteroidota bacterium | reverse complement strand
GGACAGACCTTCCTGTGCATCGCTGCTGTCGAAAAGCGGGCCGACCAGCTCACGCTCCAGAGCGAGGCCGTCCTGCAGGTTCAGTTCCATGCCGCGATAGACAGCCTTTTTAATATCACCGATGGCGCGCGTGGCTCCGGATGCGAGGCGGGATGCGAATTTCTCCGTCTGCTCCATCAGCTCATCGGCCGGGAAAATGTTGTTGATCATACCCAGGGCCAGCGCTTCTGCAGGCATCAGCGTTTTTCCGGTGATCATCAGCTCCAGCGCTTTATTGGTACCGATGAGGCGGGGGAGACGTTGTGTACCGCCGTTTCCGGGGAGCAAACCCAGGGTAACCTCCGGCAGGCCGATACGGTATTCGCCCTCAGCAGCAAAACGCAGATCACAGGCCAGGGCCATCTCAAAGCCACCACCGAGGGCGTGGCCGTTGATCGCGGCAATGAAGATTTTCGGGCTTTCCGTCATCTTGCCGAGGGCTTTGTGCGCTACAGCAACCATCTTCATGTTATCCTCAGTCGAGTTTGCCGTAAAAGCCTTGATATCCGCACCAGCGGAAAAGAACGTTTCCGATGCACTGCGCATGATCACGGCTTTCACCTCGTCGTCGCTGTTGGCTGCGTCGATGGCGGCGTCCATGGCCTGCATGAAGGTGATTTCATAGCTGTTCGCAGGAGGCCGGTTCAGCGTGATGTAGCCGATGGCTCCCTTTTTCTCAAAAGTAACGGATGTATCCGACATGGTGTTTTTCCTTTCATCGTTTGAATTGAAGCTGCCCGCGAAATGAGTGCCGGCTCAGGCTGCAGCCGGCAGATCGTTGCGGAGTTACTCCCAGTCCAGCCCGCCGAAGACGGCGCTTTTGTTTTCCAGATAATAGTCAACCGCTTCCGGGCCGTGCTCGTGGCCGATCCCCGAGGCTTTGACGCCGCCGAAGGGCAGCTCGTCGTAGCCGTAGTGAATCTGGTTGATCCAGGTCATACCGGCATCGATTTCGCGGATGGCTTTGTTCGCCCACATCATGTTGCGGGTCCAGATCGATGAACCGAGTCCCCACTGGGTCTGGTTGGCCTTGGCGATGGCCTCATCGAGTGAGGATACTTTCCACACCGGCAGAACCGGGCCAAAAACTTCCTCGGTAACCAGCTTGCTGTCCTCGCTGACATCCGTGACCAGAGCTGGTTCGAAAAAGTGGCCTTTGGCAAACTCCTCGCCTTCCGGCCGTTTGCCGCCGGTGAGGACGTGGGCGCCTTTTTTGACAGCATCGGCGAGCTGGGCTTCGATTTCCTCGCGCTGATAGGCAGTATGCAACGGCCCCATGCGCACGAAAGGTTTTTCGGGCTTGGTTGCCGGGTCACCGACACGGTAGTTGCTCACTTTTTTGCGCAGGGCTTCGATGAATTCGTCGTAAATTTCTTCGAAAAGATACAACCGCTTGACAGCGAGACAGGCCTGGCCGGCATTCCAGTAACGGCCGATGAGCGCACCGCTGACCGCTTTGCGGATGTCCGCATCAGGACAGACGATCATGGGGTCTGAGCCACCGAGTTCGAGGGTAATGCGTTTGAAATCCGGCCCGGCTACGCTCATCACGCGTTTGCCGGTATCGGAGGAGCCGGTCAGGGCTACACGGCGCACATCCGGATGGCTGATCAGGCTCTCGCCGACCTCACGCCCCGGGCCTGTGATGCAGTTGAGCACACCGGCGGGCAGGCCAGCTTCGTTGAGCAGGCCGATGATTTTGAGCGTGGCCAGGGGAGTCGTGGTTGCGGGTTTGATGATGATCGGGCAGCCGGCGATAAGGGCCGGGCCGACTTTTGTCCCCATCAGTGTCAGGGGGAAATTCCACGGCACGATACCGACGCTGACCCCTACCGGCCGGCGGACGATGATGCCGTAAGAATGTTTGCCCATGGCTGGCGGCAGGGGAGACTGCACACCGCGGATTTTGCTGGCCAGGCCGGCATAGAAAGTCATGCCGTGCAGAAAATGGTGCAGCTCGCCGGATGCTTCGAAAAGTGGCTTGCCTTGTTCGGCAGAGAGCAGAGCGCTGATCTCCCGGGCGTTCTGTTTGACCAGCTCGATACCCTTGTATAACAGCTCGGCACGTTCGTCCGGTGAGGTGTCAGCCCAGGCAGCAAAGGCCTGTGTGGCCGAGGCAACGGCGTCGTTTGCATCGTCGCGGTTGCCCTTTGGCGCTGTGTCAACAACTGCGCCCGTAGCCGGGTTGATGATTTCGTAAGTTTCCTTGCTGCGGGCATCGACCCACTCGCCGTTGATGTACATTTTCGCCATGTACGTTGCTCCTTGTATATGATGAGTTGTGGTTGAATGAGGCTGGGACTGGGATTCCGAATGGAGTTAGAACGCCGGTCATACCGGACGATTGCTGATGCAGAACAGTTTTCTCCGAGACCGGTCACCAGGCGTTGAAGTCGGATCAGTGGTGATCAGACAGCACCTATCTTATCCAAACGGGAGAAAAAATGCAAGGATATTCTCTCCGTTGCCACCCGGCCGTGCGATTCATTCTGTGCATTCTATTGTAACGTAGTAGTTATGTGGCAATGCAGGTGCGGGGCAATTCTCTCCCTGCCGGGATGAAGCGTTTGTAGTGCACGATTTATCGTGCCTGCGCATCGGGCCTGCAAACCGTGTATCCGGTAAACCCGGCTAACCGGGCCTGTCGCCGCGATCAATGTCCCGGCGTTTCAGCAGGTCGGTATATCGTCAGGTGTGTTTCGCCGCTGGAGCGGTGTGACGAGGGTTCGTGTGTGTGGGAAATTCCTGTTGATGAGATTTTTTCAGACTATTTGTTTCAATCTATAAGAAAATTTTGTATCTTTCAGGTCATTTGCACAGAGGAGTCCTGTGCCTCGCACTTTGAGGACAGGTGAAGTCAGGAGTTCCGGCCCCCTTCCGGACATCCTGCGATGCAGGTATCCCTTGCAAGACACCTCGAAAACAGAATACAGACGATGAGTTACTCATGAAAATAACCAAAGTCGATCGGGATAGCATCGGCAGCGATCTCGGCTTACAGCCCGGCGATATCGTGCGCAGCATCAACGGAGCGCGCATCAAGGATATTCTGGACTTTAAGTACTATGTCACGGACGAGGTCATCGAGCTGGAAATCGAACGCGACGGCCAGCGCACGATTTTTGAAATTGAAAAAGACCCGGACGACGGACTCGGGCTGGAGTTTGAGCCGATCAAGGTTCGAATGTGCGGTAACGATTGCCCTTTCTGTTTTGTCGATCAGAATCCAAAGGGCATGCGCCAGACCATGTACTTTCGCGATGAGGACTACCGGCTGTCTTTTCTCGCCGGCCATTTCGTTACCCTGACGAATATTTCCAAGCGCGATCTCGATAAAATCGTCACGCAACGCCTCAGCCCGCTGTACATCTCCATCCACGCGATCGATCCGGAAGTACGCCAGTTTCTTCTTGGCATCAAGCGGGATGATCGTCTGCTGAAAAAACTCGACTTTCTCACCTCGCACGGTATCGAGCTGCATACGCAGATCGTGTTGTGTCCCGGAGTGAATGACGGCAAAGTGCTCGAGCATACCCTCAGCACGTTGGCAGGCTATTTCCCGCAGATTCGCAGCGTGGCCGTCGTGCCCCTTGGGTTGACGAAACACCGTGAGGGCCTGACGCCCTTGACGCCGGTTACGCCGGACTATGCCAAAACATTCCTCGATCATGTCGATGAGCTGGGCAGAAAATATCGGGATGAAATAGGCAAATACTTTATCTATGCCTCGGACGAGTTCTTCATTCTCGCCGGCAGAGACATCCCCGGGCGTGATCGCTATGATGCGTTCGAGCAGCTTGAAAATGGCGTCGGCATGGTGCGCACCCTGTTCGATAATTTTCAGGAGCTCGAGAAAACGCTTCCCGAAAGCCTTCCCGGCAAGACGCAGTTCACCTTTGTTACCGGCATGCTGATGAAAGACCTGCTCGCCGGCCGCATCGTCTCGCGTCTCAATGAGATCGACAACTTCGACGTGCGCATGGTGCCGGTGAAAAACCGGTTTTACGGCGAGACGATCCGCATCACCGGCCTGCTGACCGGACAGGATATCTATCATGAACTGCAGGGCAGGGACCTGGGCGATTGCGTCTGGTTGCCGGCGAGCTGCGTCAATGAGAATGATATCTTCCTCGATGACTGGCGGGTGGATGAGCTTTCGTCCCGGCTCGGTACGCCGGTGCGCGTTGCGCGCGGCAGTTTTGAGCAAATAATCAATGAGGCAACGCAGGAGAAAGAGTTCGCATGAGCAGAGCAGTGGTCACTATAGTGGGCCGGCCCAATGTGGGCAAATCCACTTTTTTTAATCGCATTATCCGCAAGCGCGAGGCTATCGTCGATGATATCTCCGGAGTTACGCGCGACCGCAAATACGCCATCGCCGACTGGAGTGGGGTGGAGTTTACCCTGATCGATACCGGGGGATATTTTCCCGGGACCGAGGATAAAATCGGCCGTGCCGTACTCAGGCAGGTGGATAAAAGCATCGATGAAGCGGATGTCATCATTTTCATGGTCGATGCCAAGACCGGCATCACGCCGCTGGATCAGGAGATCGCCTCGTCGCTCAAGCGCATCAAAAAACCGTTGATCGTAGCCGTGAACAAAGCAGACAATCCGCGCGATGAATACACGGTCGGTGAGTTTTATAAGCTCGGTCTCGGCGAGCCGGTTCCATTCGCTTCCGCCAACGGCAGAAACGTCGGCGATTTTCTCGACAAAATTCTCGAATGTATCCCGCCGGAGAAGCGTTTGCCGGAGTCTGACGAGGCTGTCTTTGGTGATGACCGCCTGCGCCTGGCGATCGTTGGCAGGCCAAATGCGGGCAAGTCCTCGCTGGTCAACTCTCTTCTCGGCGAGGAAAAGATGATCGTCACCGACATTCCTGGTACGACACGCGATTCAAACGATACCATTCTGAAATATCATGGCGAAGAGATCGTGCTCGTCGATACCGCCGGTTTGCGCCGCAAGGCCAAAGTGCAGGACCGGCTGGAATACTTCAGTACGGTGCGCACCCATGAAACCATCCGCAAGTGCCATGTCGCCATCATCATGATCGATGCCCTCGAAGGCCTTGCGGATCAGGATATTCGCATTATCAACGAAGTGGTCCGGTTTAATAAAGGTGTCATTCTCGCAGTCAACAAGTGGGACCTGGTTGAGAAAGACGCCAACACAGCGAAGGAGATGGAGGCAGAGCTCAAGGAGACTCTGAAAACCCTGGATTATTTGCCGGTTGTCTTCATTTCGGCGACTGAGAAAAAGCGTATTTACAAACTCATCGATCTGGCCAGGCAAATCTATGAAGAGCGTGGCCGTACCATCTCCACCAGCCGGCTCAATCGCTTTTTGGAAGAGATCATCGCCAAATATCCGCCGCCGTCCAACGATCGCAAGGAAGTGAAAATCAAGTATATTACGCAGGTAAAAAGTCAGCCGCCGGTTTTCGCGCTCTTTGCCAATCACCCCGGTTCGATCAAGGCAAACTATCGCCGCTATCTCGAAAACCAGTTTCGAAATAATTTCTCCTTCACAGGTGTTCCTCTGACTTTCGTCTTCAAACAGAAATGACCCGAGGCCAGAACTGATATGCACCGAATTATTCCGTTTTTACTCACCGGATGTCTCATTACGACGACGGTTCATGCCCAGCAAGAGAATGAAATCAAAACCCTGCTCCGGATTCTGCCGGATGTCATCAATACAGACCGGCCCGCAGAAAAATGCGGCACCCCGGCAGCCCTGACCCTGCTCTCCCGCCCGGATTCGATCCAGCCGGATGACCGCATGCGTATCGAACAGGTAGTTTCACGCCCGGCCTTGAGTGAATCCTATGTCAGTAACAGCGGCATCTTCAGGATACACTATGACCTCACCGGTCGCCACGCCATCGACTCATCCGCCACGATGATCACAGGCATCCCGGACATCGCCGTGGTCGCGGCGCAGGCGGCAGACCATGCGTACGCCCTGCTCATCGATAGCCTCGGGTTCGTCCCCCATGTGTCCGATGATGGTGCTGACGGGCCTGAGTATGACATCTATTTGCTCGACCTGGGCGCGCAATTTTATGGCTGGACCATACCTGATGATCCGACAGGTGCCAGCGGCGGTTCGTACTACTCGCAGGTTGAGAATGATTTTGCCGGTTCATTTGCCACGCAGGGGCTGGATGCCGTGCGCGTCACGGTTGCGCACGAGTATTTTCATGCCGTGCAGTTTGCTTACGCCAATAAACTGGATGATATCTTTTTCTATGAGATGAGCTCTGTCTGGTTTGAGGAAAAGGCCTATCCGGAAATAAACGACTATCTCGCCTATCTGAGCGATCTTTTCAATCAGCCGGATCAGTCGCTCTTCTCACAAATCTATGCTTCGAATATCTGGCTGAAATATCGGCTGTCCGGAACCGACGGCAGCCCCCTGCGTGTGATGTGGGAAGAGTTCCGCGATAACAGTGCTGCGACGGTCATCAGATTGGAAACGGAACGTGCCGGTTTGCCTCTTGCAGGTGCTTTGGCCGAGTTCTACAGTTGGTGCCTTTTTACCGGTGAACGGGCTGTGCCGGGTATGTATTTCGATGATGCCCGTTTCTTTCCCCAGCTCAGACCGCTGCAGACCATCGATGTGATGACCGACACCCTGTTTCAAGGGAAGGTGCGCTCCATGGCGGCCAACTACCTCGTTCTCAAAACAGATGCGACGCGCTCTTTTGCCGCCCAGTACGTGCGCGGTGACGCTGAAAATATGCGCCTCGCCGGTGTTTCGGAAAACCTCGATGGCAGTCTCGGAGACTATTTCATCCAGAGAGAGTCGGAACAGTATTTTCTGCCTGTGCAGGAAAACGAAGGCGTTGTAAACCTGATTTTAGCCAATGCCAACGAAGAAAACAGCGATGCTTTCAAGCGCTGGCTCTATGACCTCGACGTCCGTCTGCTCGAAGATAACCCGGACAGACAGGGCATTCAGGCCGTTTATCCCAATCCTCTGTTAACATCAGCTGGTTCCGTAGTCTCGATTCCGTTTTCCCTGCCCGAGCAGGGGCGCACGAGCCTGAGCATTTTGGACGAAACCGGCCGCGTCGTTCTCGATGTTTCCCTCGGTGAGCGCCCGGGCGGACGCAACAGACCCTTTGCCTGGGATGGCAGGGATGAAAACGGCGAACGCGTTGCATCCGGGATCTATCTCGTGGTCTTGCGCATGGACAATGGTTTTCAGGATGTCGCCAAGATCGCAGTTATCGGCCGTTGATCCAGGGTATCCAGTTGATTCAGCTAATCGGGCCTGATGCAGATATCGACATCTGTCGCCATGGTGCTGGCGATCATCTTTTAGCCGTTCTGAGCAAAAAACGGAGAAAAAGCAAGGATGGTGACGCGAAGCGGTGGGCAGGTAAGACGCCGTGCCCCACGCAGAGCCGTGCCCCGGCGCGGGACATAGTGCTGCTTTTCATCTATTCGATGGCATAGTATCTCTCGCAGAGTTCGCAAAGCACGCAGGGAAATAAGCTCAAATGCGGGTGGACCGGGATGCCAATTCTGGGGGCGGCACGTGCTGTGCTCAGGCAGACTGATTGAAAAGATGCAACCGTGCTGAGTCAAGTGAATAACCAGAGCTGTTGATACACAAATGATCGTGCCTTCACCAGAACGATCATTCCGGATCAGGTGGCGGAGACGCTGGAGCGTCGGGATGAGTGTCACAGCGCAGGAGCGGTGTGACGAGATGAGATGAGTGAAGTGATGGGTTTGTAAATTTTTAAAAATATTG